>DASVQP010000063.1 GCA_036389135.1 Longimicrobium sp. | reverse complement strand
GGCGCCGATGCCGGCGCCCGCCCCTCGCTGCTTCGTCCCTGGGGTGCTTCTGAGGCGTAAAGAGCCCGGAACCCCCAACGCTTTTCCTAGCGCCGGACGTTGGCGCTCAACACGCCACGGCGGGCGGTACGGGCTCGCAAGTTTCATTGCCGATCCCCACCACTCTTATGAAGGCCTCATGTGAGGTACCGGTGCCGTCTCGGATTCGCACCCCAACTTGGTGCCCGCCCTCACCCGTGTAGCTGGAAAAGGTGTCGCCCGTCGCGACGTGAACGCCATCCAGGAACCAGTCAAAGTTGTAGGGGAGCTGGCCCCCCTGACCGGAAGCGGTCCACGTTCCCCCACCCTGGCTGGCGTACACCAGACTCGGGCCGCTGATCGAAACCAGTACGCCATCGACATCCACAGGCATGACGCCGTTCCTGACCACCATGGCAGCGTCGGTCACCTCTGCCAGAAGATTGAAATCCTGTGTGCCGGTTGCACCGGTATAGGTGGAGCCGTTTCCGACCCAGGTCCCATCGCGGTACCAGTTGTACGTGTACGGCGCAATACCGCCGGACGCAATGGCGCTCCATGTGTGCGTCGTATTGTTCAGCGGAATCGTCGGACCACCGACCGATGCCCGCATTCCCGAGCCCGTGTAGGTGATCTGTACCTGGCCGAACGGGTCCTGAGCGCTGGCCTCGACCGCGTTGTTTGTTACGGCAAAGATGCCGTAGTCGAACTTGTTGTTCAAATTAAACCCGCCATAATCTCCTGTGGCGGCCTTGTAGGTCGTTCTCGGCACAGCCCCATACCGGCCTCCGTCGTTCACAAATCGGAACAACCTGCGCACCAGCAATTCGCGCTCCGAGTTTTGCATTACGACTTCCGCGTACGTGAAGTCTGGCGCGCCGTTGTCGAATATGCGAGCGCCCGCGGTCTTTTCCTCACCCCTCGCTCCAATTGGAACGGGACACTTCGAAGGGATAGTCAGCTCGTACTCGAGTTGATACACGTTTGCGCCCTGCGTGTGATCGATGGGGGGACAGTTTTGGAGTTCATCCCCAGTACACGCTGAGAGCACCGCGATCGAGAGCACTGCTCCCAGCACGCGGGCAGGTCCTTTTTTCATGGTTCCTACCTCCCCGCTGGATCGATGACAACCTCGTCGAACGCGGCAATGCGACCGCTGCGAACCCGAACTTCTGCGACTGCTTTCGCGGATGTTCTGCCAGATGGGTCGGACCGGAACACTCCACGGTCGGACCGGGGAGTCGAGGCGGCAGGAACGAACAACGTCCCCCCCGGGCCGACGTACAGAGTCCGGGCCGATACTCGCCGATCACCCTTTGCCTCCTTCAGCGGAACCGCTCGGTCCAGTGACACTTTCCAAAGGGCCGTCGCGGGATGTTCGCGAACCCCGCGCAGGATCAACTCGGGTACCTCCTCCGTGCGCCCACCGGTGAGTCGTCCGACCCGCTCGACGGCTTCCTCAGGTTGGATCGGCTGAAAGCCCGCGTTGGGCACCGATGAAATGGCGAGTTCGAAGAACTCGTCGCCACCCACGGCGGGTAGACTCAGCTTGCCATTCTTTTCGACACGCACGTCAGTGCTGTACGCAGAGACCGCGACCAGCAATACGGGAGTCGATCCGGACACGAGCCGGACGAGATAGTATGGCCCGAAACTCCGCCGGTACGCCGGGTGGTACCCTTCCGGGAAGATGTCGTACGGTGTCTCCGCATAGAAAATTCTTGAGTCTATCCTGAGGGACCGCACGTCGATGGATGCCCCCCTGTCCTGTTCCCATCCCCCCAGGAACGATGGAGCGAACGTACGAACGTTCGCCAGAGCGAGCTCTCCTGCACGTTCCGCGGTGATGATTGGAACGCCCGTAGGGCTGGCCGCCGCGGCGAGCGTAAACCGACCTTCGCTACCCAGGTTCCGCGCCGCATCGCCGGCGACGAACTCCGCCACGCGGAGAGCAACGGCAGGTGTGTCGGTGACAAGAGGCTGGATCCTATCACACCCGCCGAGGAGCGCGACGCCCAAGTACGTCGCGGCGGCCTGCCGCGACAGCCACCGGACCCGAATTCCAGACGGTAATGATCCGAACGCCTTCCCCGTCTGAGGCATGTTGCCGTCCCTGGTTGTTGGTGTGATTTCCGAGCCAGCTTAGCGCAACTGGATGTTGCTCCGTCGAGGAGTAACGCGGTGGAGCGCGCACTTAATGTCATCTTATGCTAGCGCGACGTCAAGAGGCTTCCGCCGCCAAACGCAGGGCGCCGATTTGAGGTCCCATCGTTGCACATCCGCTTGGCGGGACGACGGGTGTTTGCTCCCCCGGGTTTGCTGACGGAGCCCGATGGAGCGCATGTAGATGGTGAAGACAGGAGGAACTCTCTCTGCCCACTGGAACTCGCGAGTAGAAAGTGCGAGCTGGCGATATAGCTGAGACTATGGTGCCGGGCATTCCGGGGCGGGGGGCGTAGCGGATCGTCGGTTGAGCGGCGCTCATTCTTTCGTTATACTGCGTCACACCGTACACTTCGGGCATACGCTACAACCGCCGGCGGGCCACCGCCGCGCGACCGTCCCACCCACCGGCCAGCCCCGGCGCCTTCCCCCACGCGGGATACCCACCCGGCGCCCCCCTCCAGCCAAGGATGGCGAGCGATGAACCAGGTCCTCATCTTCGACACGACGCTGCGCGACGGCGAGCAGTCGCCCGGCGCCACCATGACGCCCGCCGAGAAGCTCCGCATGGCGCACCAGCTCGATGCGCTCGGCGTGGACGTCATCGAAGCGGGATTCCCCATCAGCTCCCCCGACAACTTCCTCGGCGTGCAGCAGATCGCGGCCGAGGTGCGGCGCCCCGTCATCGCGGCGCTGGCCCGCTCCAGCGACCTGGACATCGACCGCGCCGCGCGCGCGCTGGAGCATGCCGAGCGGGGGCGCATCCACGTCTTCATCGCCACCTCTGACATCCACCTGGCCCACAAGCTGTGCATCACGCGCGAGCAGTGCCTTGAGCGCGCGGTGGCGGCGGTGGAGCGGGCGCGGCGCTACTGCGAGGACGTGGAGTTCAGCGCCGAGGACGCCACGCGCACCGACGTGGGCTTCCTGTGCCAGGTAATGGAGGCCGCCATCGCGGCGGGCGCCACCACCGTCAACATCCCGGACACGGTGGGCTACACGCACCCGGCCGAGTACCGCGCCATCATGGACACCCTCTTCTCGCGGGTGAAGGGGATCGAGCGCGCGGTGGTGAGCGTGCACTGCCACAACGACCTGGGGCTGGCCGTCGCCAACACGCTGGCCGCGGTGGAGGGCGGCGCGCGGCAGGTGGAGTGCACCATCAACGGCATCGGCGAGCGGGCGGGGAACGCGGCGCTGGAGGAGTTCGTGATGGCGCTGCGGGTGCGCGGCGATTCGTACCCGTTCCACACCGGCATCAACACGGGCGAGATCTACCGCGCCAGCCAGCTCCTGACGCACCTTACCGGCATCCATCCGCAGCCCAACAAGGCGATCGTGGGCAAGAACGCCTTCGCGCACGAGGCGGGGATCCACCAGGACGGCGTCATCAAGAACCCGCTGACCTACGAGATCATGACGCCGCAGATGGTGGGCGTCCCCAGCAACGCGCTCGTGCTGGGGAAGCACTCGGGCCGCGCGGCCCTCGGCCAGCGCTTCCGCGAGCTGGGCTACGAGCTGGATGCGGACGGGCTGGACCGCGCGTACGGCTTCTTCAAGCTGCTCTGCGACCGCAAGAAGACGGTGCTGGACGAGGACCTGATCGCCATCCTGCACCACGGCAACATCGAGGACGCCCCGCAGCGCTTCCACCTGCGCGAGCTGTACGTCGTCTGCGGAACGCGCCGCTCGGAGGCGCGGGTGCGCATCGATGACGACGGGCGCGAGTGCGAGGCTACCTGCGAGGGTGACGGGCCGCTGGCGGCGTCGTTCGGCGCGCTGGAGGGGCTGGTTCCCTTCCACGTGGAGCTGCAGGAGATGGAGGTGCACAGCGCCACCCCCGGCGGCGACGCGGTGGGCGAGGTGTCGCTGCGCGTGCGGGTGGATGGAAAGGTGCTGACCGGCACCGCGGCCAGCACCGACGTGGTCGATGCCGGCGTGCGCGCGTACCTCAACGCGCTCAACAAGGCCGCGCAGATCCACGCGCTGGAAGCAAAGGCGCTGGAAGACTCGAGCTACCTGTGGGGAGTTTGATGGGACCGCGCACCCTCTTTCAAAAGATCTGGGACCAGCACCTGGTCCGCCCCGAGACGCCGTCCACCCCCGCGGTGCTGTACGTGGACCTGCACCTGGTGCACGAGGTCACGTCGCCGCAGGCCTTCAGCGAGCTGCGCGAGCGCGGGCTCAAGGTGAGGCGGCCGGACCGGACCATCGCCACGATGGACCACTCCACCCCCACCATCCCGCGCCCGGCCGACGGCACCATTCCCGTGGCCGATCCGCAGGCGGCGGCGCAGCTGAGGCAGCTGGAGCAGAACTGCCGCGACTTCGGCGTCCCGCTCCTGGCGCTGGGGGACGAACGACAGGGGATCGTGCACGTGATCGGGCCCGAGCAGGGGCTCACGCAGCCGGGGATGACCATCGTTTGCGGCGACTCGCACACCAGCACGCACGGCGCATTCGGGGCGCTCGCGTTCGGCATCGGTACGTCGGAGGTGGGGCACGTGCTGGCCTCGCAGTGCCTGCTGCAGAGCCGCGCGCGCACCATGGAGGTGCGGGTGGACGGCCGGCTCGCCCCAGGCGTCTCGGCCAAGGACATCATCCTGGCGGTGATCGCGCGCATCGGCGTGGGCGGCGGCACGGGGTCGGTGGTGGAGTACACGGGCGAGGCGATCCGCGCGCTCTCCATGGAGGAGCGCATGACGGTCTGCAACATGAGCATCGAGGCGGGCGCCCGCGCCGGGCTCGTCGCCCCGGACGACACCACCTTCCAGTACCTCGCCGGCCGGCCCTTCGCGCCCCAGGGCGAGGCGTGGGACCGGGCGGTGGCCGCATGGCGCGCCCTACCCACCGATGAGGGCGCCGAGTACGACCGGGTCGTCACCCTGCACGCGGACGAGCTGGCGCCGATGATCACCTACGGCACGCACCCGGGGATGGGGATGCGCATCGATGACCGCGTCCCCGATCCGCGCGACGTGGACGATCCCGGCCAGCGCAGCACGCTGGAGAAGGCGCTGCGCTATATGGACCTCGTCGCGGGCGAGCCGCTTCTGGGCCGCAAAGTGGACGTGGTGTTCCTGGGTAGCTGCACCAACTCGCGCATCTCCGACCTGCGCGCGGCGGCGGGGGTGATGCGCGGGCAGCGGGTGGCGCCGGGGGTGCGCATGCTGGTGGTGCCCGGCTCGCAGCAGGTGAAGCAGCAGGCCGAGGCGGAGGGGCTGGACCGCGTATTCCGCGACGCCGGCGCCGACTGGCGCGAGTCGGGGTGCTCCATGTGCATCGCCATGAACGGCGACCAGCTGGCGCCGGGCGAGTACGCCGTCAGCACCAGCAACCGCAACTTCGAGGGGCGGCAGGGGAAGGGCGGGCGCACCTTTCTGGCCTCCCCCCTCACCGCCGCGGCCACCGCCGTGCGCGGAGTGATCGCCGACGCGCGGGAGTTCGTATGAGCATCGAGCCGATCCGCGCCTTCACCTCGCGCATGGTGGCGCTCCCGGTGGAGAACGTGGATACCGACCAGATCATCCCCGCGCGCTTCCTCAAGGTCACCGACAAGGCCGGCTTGGGCGAGGGCCTGTTCGCCGACTGGCGCTACGGGCCCGACGGCGCTCCGGAGCCCGGCTTCATCCTCAACCGCCCGGAAGCGCGCGGCGCGCAGGTGCTGGTGGCGGGCGACAACTTCGGCTGCGGCTCGTCGCGCGAGCATGCGCCGTGGGCGCTGGCCGGCTTCGGCTTCCGCGCGGTGATCAGCACCTTCTTCGCGGACATCTTCCGCAACAACTCGCTCAAGAACGGCCTCCTCCCCATCGCGGTGGACGAGGCCGCGCACCGCCGCCTCATGGCGCTGGCCGCGGAGGGTGGCGAGATCACCGTCGACCTCGCCAGCCAGACCGTCACCCTTCCCGACGGTGAGGCCGTGGCGTTCCCCATCGAGCCCTTTGCCAAGCACTGCCTGCTGAACGGCGTGGACCAGCTCGGGTTTCTGGTGGGGGTGGGTCCGGAGATCGAGCGATACGAGGCGGAGCATCCCGCCCCCGTCTCGACCGTGGGCGCCTGAATGCACGCGACGATCGCGGTGCTCGCCGGTGACGGGATCGGGCCGGAGGTGGCGGCGGAGGGGGTGCGGGCGCTGCGGGCGGTCGCGGAGCGGTGGGGCCATCGCTTCGAATTCCGCGAGGCGCTCGTGGGCGGCTGCGCCATCGACGCCACCGGCAGCCCTCTCCCCGACGACACGCTCGCCCTCTGCCGCGATGCCGACGCCGTGCTCCTCGGCGCCGTCGGCGGGCCGAAGTGGGACGACCCACAGGCAGAGGTGCGCCCCGAGCAGGGGCTCCTGGGGCTGCGCCGTGGCCTGGGCCTCTTCGCCAACCTGCGCCCCGTTGCCGTGCGCGAGGCGCTGATCGGCGCCTCTCCCCTGCGCCCGGAGCTGCTGCGCGGGGTGGACCTGCTGGTGGTGCGCGAGCTCACCGGCGGCATCTACTTCGGCGACAAGACGCGCGAGAAGCGGGAGGACGGCAGCGAGCGCGCCACCGATCTGTGCGCGTACGAGACGCTGGAGGTGGAGCGGGTGGTGCGCGCGGCGGCCGCATTCGCGCGGGCGCGGCGCGGACGGCTCACCTCGGTGGACAAGGCCAACGTGCTGGAGACCTCTCGGCTGTGGCGCGCGGTGGCGTCGCGCGTGGTGGCGGAGGAGTTCCCTGACGTGACGCTGGAGCACATGCTGGTGGACGCCTGCGCCATGCACCTCCTCCGCCGCCCCGGCGACTTCGACGTGATCGTCACCGAGAACATGTTCGGCGACATCCTGACCGACGAGGCGTCGATGCTCGCCGGCTCCATGGGCGTGCTCCCCTCCGCCTCGCTGGGCGCTGTGCGAGCCGGCGCCGCCACGCAGCCGGGCCTCTACGAGCCGATCCACGGCTCGGCGCCGGACATCGCGGGCCAGGGCGTCGCCAACCCGCTCGGCACCATCCTCAGCGCCGCCCTCCTCCTGCGCCACTCCCTCGCCCTCCCCGCCGAAGCCGCCGCCCTGGAAGCCGCCGTCGACCACGTCCTCGCCCGCGGCCTCCGCACCCGCGACCTCGCCGAGCCGGGGCAGCCCTGGGTGCGGACAGAGGAAATGGGGCGCGCGGTGGCGGAGGCGCTGGCGGTTGCGCGGGAGGACGTCACGGTAGCGTAGTCGGTCGGGGATTCTGGATCTGAACCGGCTGCACCCAACACACAACGGCCCGCCACCCCGAGAGGGCGGCGGGCCGTCGTTCGTCGGCCGATTCGGTCCAGCCTGGGGGACCCCTACGGTCGTGCAACGGTGTGTTGGCAGCGGTGGGCGCCGTCCGCCGACCTGCGAAGCACGCGATCACCCGAACAAGGCCATCTCCCTTTATGCCGCTCAGGGGCAGGCTGCGAGCGCACCCACTGGATCTCGGCCGCAAGATACCGCGGAAGATTTGCAGTCGATACCCGCGCCAGCACCTGCCGTGCGGCTGGGTCGCCGACATACAGAAGCGAAACCGCCACGTTGAACTTTTGATGTCGCGAGGAAGGATTGGCAACGATGTCCAGTAGGCGCTCCCGTGCCGCCGCGTTGGCCGCATGCCGCGCGAGTCCATAGAGTGCCATCAGTTGAACCTGGTCGTTGGAATCCTTGGAGAAATTGACGAAGAGGGGCACGTACGAAGAATCATCGCTCTCCGCGAGCCACCAGAGCACGGTAGCGGTGTCCCACGGGAGCGGCGCGGCGCGACGGCCCACCAGCCACTCCGCGTACCGGCGGATTACCTGCGTATCAGAAGCAACCGCAAGCCGCACACGCACCGGGATCGCACCGACTCCGTGATACTGCTGGGTGGCAAAAGCGTCCACGTTCGGTTTCTCGGGACGCGCTTGTGTCCGCACTGGGTGGGGGGATGAAATCGCTACAGGTGTGATTGGCGAATCATCTCCTGGATTCGCGCCGTCGCCCGTGCTGCAACCCGCGATGGTCAGCACGACGAGCACGGTTCGCGCGGTGGCACTTACCATGGAAACGCTGCGAAAACGTCTACCACGTCCTGAAGCTGATCGCGCCGCGCACAATCGCGCTCGGGTCGAACACCCTCTGTCAGGTAGACCCCCGGTTCGGCTGCTGTTCACGGGATTAATCTCGACCGTCGAGTACTCGCAGTGCGTCTTCATGCTCCCTACGCTGCGACAGGGATCTCACGAAGTGCGGCGAGTGTGCGCCGGGCCCGGTCCGGATTCACCCACGACATCCCCATGTTCTCGAGGATGATCGATGCGAGATGGCGCTCGATCTCGGCGTCGGATGCGCCGGAGCGTAGCAGCTGTGCGACGTTCGGGGCGTAGCTGGTGTACTCGTCGCGGGCTTCCGGAGCATCGTTGACGCCGATCGGGTCCCACACCTCCCATAGCACTGAATCGACCTGGGCGGTCAGCGCCTGATCGTGTTCTCCGTCCATTGCCTGAGTCTCCTCGTTGATCGGGAATGCGCAGGCTTTAGCCGTGGGTCGCGGAAGACGCCCGCCAGAGCCGGGCCGCTCCGATCGCGTAGCAGAGGCCCAGCCCGACGCAGATGGCGGAGCTGACCACCATGAAAGTCATCTTCGCCCGCAGCTGATTCGTGTACACGTCGTCCACGAACAGAACGACGGGAACGCCCAGGATGCCGCGGGCGAGGTACACCGCGGCGATCGTCGTGAGGGCGACACGCAGGAGGGGGAGGCGGCGGATCAGCCCCGCGCCCGAGAACGCGTAGAGCGCCCACACGGCAAGGATGGCGGCGAGGCAGGCCGTGATGACGGTGGGGTAGATGGAACCGCGGGCGGCGAGCCGCGCCATTCGCTCGCCCGCTCCAAAGAAGCGGTACCAGTCGGGCCCGCCGATGATGATCGCGACGTGCAGCAGGGCCGCGACGCCCGTGAGCGATCCTCCCAATACCAGCAAGCGGTCACCCGCCTGCGATGGGTTTTCTGATGGCCGGCCTTGCTTTGGCCCATCTTCAGACCCTGGGCGAGAGGGCCTGCGGGCGGCACCTGGCTGACCGCCAGTCCAGATCGCGCTCGGCACCGCCGGGTCGGCGTCCGCCCAGCGTTGGGCCTCGGCGATCACGTGGGCCGTGTTCGGGCCTTCGACGTAGTCGCACTCCGCGCTGTTGCCTTCCCAGAGATAGCACCACGGCATCAAGTCCGCGGGATGATCCAGCGGGCTGATGACCCGGCTGTGGATGTACTCGGTGGCCGTGTCGGCATCCAGCTCGCCGCTAAGCAACGCGCGGCATACCACGTAGATGTAGGCACGCCGCAACGCTTCACCCCCCGGCGCGAGCAGCCCGAGCTCACGCGCCGCTCTCCGCGCGAGGAAAACGATGGCGTGGGTGTCCGCTTCGATGGGAAGCAGCCCCGCCAGGACGCGAAGCGAGGGGGTGTCATATCCAGCGACAAGCATGTCGACAGCCCAGTCGGCCAGCGCCATTGCTGGCTTGCCGCCTGACTCAACCGCCATGAGCCCCCCGATGAGCCGATCACGATATTCTGGCGTCACAGTGGTTTCACGCGATCAAGAGATGGCTGAACGAAGACGGGTGCGGATGAACTTAAGCGGATGAGCGGTTGGGGCCCACATCGCGTGCAGCCGACGGCCCGGCGCCGGGGGCGCTCCCGGGGCGCAGCCGCTCGCGGTAGCTGTCTACGCTCTGCCCCTGGCATTCGGCCGGATGGACGTTGAGCAGACCCCTCCACTCGCCCACCGCCTGATCGTCGAGCAGCACGTCGGGCTTCGGCAGGAACGCTTCGAAGCACTCCTCCAGACCCACCTCGGCGGCACTCTGCCGCGCGTACTCTCCACCGCCGGAGCTCCAGCAATATAGCACTGCCCGCTGCGCATGAAGTTCCCGCACGTGCTGTATGGCGGCCGGGATCGGCATCCGCTTGTGTCCCGCGGAACGGATCAGCGTGTCGTCGATGTCGACATACACGATCAGCGGGCGGGTCGGCGTCATCGGGTATGGCTCGGTGAAGGGGCTTGGCCAGCCGGAAGCGGACGAGCCCGGATGCTGATCCGCAACGCACCGACTCGGGTGCCGACGTGGAAGGTGCTCTGCACGGAAAGCAGGTGGTTTCCGCGATCGAGAGCGTGCATGCTCCCGAGCTGCTCCCGGTACCGCCAGCCCGCCTGGGGCAGAGTTGCGTGGAGGTACTCCTGCCGCTCCGTGGGCGTGGCAAAGGTGATGAACCGCTGCGACTGCGCATGCGCGGATTCCACGCGAACGGTGCGCGGAGGCAGAGGGATGGTGTACGCCCCGCCAGCCGTCGAGAAGAGGGCTGCGCCGGTTGGAGAGCCGAAGGCAGTGCCGCCGAGACGCAGTGTCTCCACCGGATTGCTGCCCCCGAGGTGCGCGGGAGTGGCGCGGAGCACCGCAACGGCAAAAGTCCAGGCCTCAGAGGGGTTCAGCGGCCGCCGCGCGAAGCCGGAGAGAAGGGCATAGGCACCGAGGGTTACACTGAAGGCAATGTACAGCAGGCGGCGTAGCGTGTGTAGGCTCATGCGCGAGGGACTCCAGGATCAGGACGCCTGCGGCTCGTCGGGGCCAACGGAGACACGGAAGCACGGCGAGATCGAAACCCTTTTCGTTTCTCTTATCAGTTTCCTCTGCGGCTCTGTGTGAGGCCGTTTGTTTCTGCTTTTTCTCTCCTGCGTCTCTGCGTGAGACAGGCTGGTCAGAATGCAAACAGGTTTCCTCGGGATGGTACGGGACCGCCCCGCCGTTGGCTGGCGCTCAGCCACCGGTCCGCACCGCACCGCCCGCGGCTGCCCCCTTGACCTCCACCACGTTTGCCCCCGCGTCGCGGCCGATGAGCTTGCGGTAGGGGTCGATGCCGGCGCGCGTGGGGGGGCGGGGGACGGTGACGGTGATGGTCTGCGCGCCGCTGCGGACGCGGTGTCGGCGGAGGTAGAGCGGCTCGCCGGGGGCGCCGTCCTTTTGCGGGCCCGCAAAGACGCCGATCTCGACCAGGTCGTTCATCGGGATCTCCGTTTCGCGGCCGATGCTGTCGGCGCGGACCTTGGTTGCGGTGACCTGGAGCGTGACGCGGTACTGGCCGGTGCCCGTGGGCTCCACGCGCGCCTCGCCGGCGCGCACGCTGGTCAGCACCACGTCTTCGAAGAGGTCGCGCAGCAGGGGGTGCAGCGAGTCCGGGGTGACGGCGCGCAGCTCCGCGTACAGGTCACGCGAGGTGGGGTAGGGCGGCACGCCGGCGCGATGCTTGTTGAGGAAGGCGCGCAGGGCGGCGTTCACGCGCGCCTCGCCGATGTGGTCGCGCAGCGTGTACATGGCCACGGCGCCCTTGTGGTAGTACAGGTAGCTCTGGTTCTCCACGTCCAGCAGGGGGACTTCGCGGTTGGTGTAGACGCCACGGCCCTGGAGGTAGCGCTCCAGCTCGTACTCGTAGAAGCGGCGGACCTGTTCCAAACCCAGCTCCTTCTCCATCACCATCATGGAGCTGTACTGCGCCAGTGTCTCGGTGAGGATGGAGGCACCGCGCACACGCGCGCCGAACACCTGGCCGCCCCACCACTGGTGCGCCGTCTCGTGCGCGGTCACGAAGAAGGGGCGGTCCACGTCGCCCTCGTAGACGCGCGTGAGGAAGGCGCTCCCCTCCGAGTAGGCGATGGTGTGCGGGTGCGCGCGGGCGAAGCTGGCGTAGCGCGGAAACTCCACCACGCGCAGCTCCCTGAACTGGTAGGGGCCGAAGTGGGTGCTGTTGTATTCCAGCGCCGCCTTCATACCGCGGAGCATCCGCTGCACGTTGAAGGTGTGCGTCGGGTGATGGTAGACGCGCAGCGCGACAGCCTGCCCTGAGCTTGCCGAAGGGTCCCTCCAGCGGTCCTCCGCCACCGCGTACTCGGCGGATAGGACGGGTGCGTTGAAGGGGAGCGGCCCGTCCATGCGGTAGTGGAAGTAACGCCGGCCGTTCTCCATCCACTCGCGCTGCAGGGTGCCGGGGGTGATGGCGATCTGGTCGCGGTCGGTGCCGACGACGGCGTCGATGTGCACTAGGTCCACGTTGCGGATACCCCAGCGGGATTGGAGCGCGCCCGCGTCGTCCGCCGCGGGCGTGGGACGGATCGGGGGGAGGCCGTGCTCCCGGCGCGCCTTCTCGTCGCTCAGCTCGCCGGCCGGCTGGTAGCCGATCAGCGGCAGCCAGCGGGCGTCGAAGTAGGCGCCGTTCCGCGCCACGTCGGTGGGGATGCCGCTGTTGGGGAAGCCGCGCGGCCGGAATCCCACGTCGAACGCCAGGTGCAGCGAGTCGCCGGGCCGCAGCGGGCGCGCGAGGGCGTAGATGTGGTACTGCGCCCGGTCGTCCCGCAGCACGCGCCTGGCCGGGCGGTCGAAGCCGATGGAGCGGACGCGGATCTCCGGCGCGACGGCGACGTGCACCGAGTCGATCGCCCGTGCCGTCAGGTTGACGAGGCGGTAGGTGCCGCGCAGGTCGGCGGCGCCCTCGTCCGGGTAGATCTCTACGCGCAGCTTGGCGGCGGTCAGGCGGGGCTGCGGAAGGGCGTCGAAGCGGCGGTAGCGGCGTTCGTACTCCGCCTGCACCTCGCCCTGCTCAAAGGGCGTGCGGTAGTCGTTAAGGATGTTGGTGTTGTAGAAGATGAAGCCGCCCAGCGCCAGCACCAGCATCGCCGCCAGGGCGCCCGCGCGCACCACGGTGCCGGTGACCCGCGAGCGCGCCTCGGCCACGCGCGTGCGCACGCTCCACTCCCGTCCGCGCACCCACGCGAGGTTCGCGGCGAGGGCAAAGAGGAGCGCCCAGGCCGCCCAGTACAGCTTGAACCAGACGAAGGGCGCCACGAACGGGCCGAATCCGTTCATGTCGGAGTACACCCAACCCGGATCGGAGCCGTAGACCAGCAGGTTGTGCTGCACGCCGAAGCTGCCGGCGAAGACGGTGAAGAGGTAGTACAGCACCACCACTAAGTGCCCGAGGTACTTCTGGTTCACGATCGCGTGCACCGCCATCGCCAGCGCCGCGATGAGGACGTAGTCGATCAGCTTCATCCCGAAGAGGATGCGCAGGTAGAGCCCGAGCTCGTGGCGGTGGTAGCCGCGGAGCGCCTGCAGCAGCACGCCCGACCCCATCAGCACCGCCTGCAGGATCACGATCATCGCCACGAGCGCCAGGAAGCGTCCCAGCAGCGCCACCCACCCCCGCACCGGCGCGGCATCGGCGATCTCGCTCACGCGCACGTCGCGCTCCCGCCACACCATCTCGCCCGCGAAGAGCGCGATCAGCACGGCCACGATGGGTGCGGCCGCGCCGGTTAGCACGTCCACCGCGATGAGGTGGGTGACGGGCCAGGTGGAGGTGCCGAAGATCAGGTCCCCCACGTCCCACCCCACCACGAAGACGAAGACCACCGCCCCCGCCGCGATGGCGAGGAAGGCGCGGCTCCGCGCGATCTCCCCCAGCGCGCGCCGAGCGACCTCGATCGTCTGCTCCACGCGCATGCGCGCCCCGAACGACCTCTCGACCGCCGGAACCACGATGGGGCCCGTCCTGAGCACCGGGGCGTCCGCCACCTTGCGCCGCCTCCTGCGGCCGGGTGCGCCGCCCGGGTGGGCGAAGCGGAAGCGGTGGTGGAGCAGCGCCAGGATCGCCATCGCGACGCCGAGCCAGAGGAGCCGGTTCCACAGCAGGATCGCCGGGAAGCCGATCGCCTGCGAGTCGCGCTGCACCGGCGTCCAGTAGCGCGTGATCCCCTCCACCACCTGCACGCCGAACGGATCAGCCAGCGCCGCCAGCGTCGACGCGCCGAGATCGCCCGCCATCTCCCCCGCAAAGGTGTAGGCGATGAAGAGCGCGACGCCGCCGAGGAAGGCGGGAAGGATCTGCCGGCCGAGCGCCGCGACGGAAAAGAGCACCGCCGCGGTGAGGACCAGGTTGGGGAGGAGGAAGAGGAGGTACGCCTGTACGTACGCGCCCGGCCGCATGGGCCCGAACATCTGCGGGTCCATGTACGGCATGCTCGCGCCGATCAGCTGTCCGAGCGGCACGCCCAGCAGGAGCACCGCGTTGACCGCAAGCGCGCCCAGGAAGCGCCCGCCCAGGTACTCCGCCTTGCGCGTGGGCGTGGTGAAGACCAGCGGATGCATCCCGGACGAGAAGTCGCGCGTGGCCGCGTCGCCAAAGAGCGCGGCCGTCACCAGCATCCCCAGCGTGCCGGTCATGCCGGAGATGATCGTGACCCTTTCCGGCGAGTTCATCCAGCTGCTGCTGCCGTTGATCATGTGCAGCATCAGGAATGGCACCCCCAGCAGGAGCGCCGCGTAGATCCAGGTCGACAGGCTGCGCAGCCGGTACTCGATCTCGAAGCGGAAGACCTCGCCCATCCTCACGATGCCACCTCCGCGCGGCGGCCGTGGTGGCGCCCCATGACGCTGAAGTAGACGTCCTCCAGCCCCGGCTCCACCGGCTCGAACCCCGCTCCGGGCGACGCATCGCCGTACACGTGCACCACGGTGCGCCCCGCCAGCAGCCGCGTGGAGATCACCGCGTGCCGCCGCTCCACCTCCGGCAGCTCGTCGCGCGAGACGACCCGCCGCCAGATCCGGCCGCGCAGCTCCTGCACGCTGCGCAGCGGCTCGGCCTCCAGCAGGATCTCGCCGCGGTCGATGATGGCCATGCGGCTGCACAGCTCCACCACGTCCTCCACGATGTGGGTGGAGAGGATGACGATGCTGTTCTCGCCCAGCTCGCTGAGCAGGTTAAGGAAGCGCACGCGCTCCGCCGGGTCCAGCCCCGCGGTGGGCTCGTCTACTATGATCAGCTTCGGATTCCCCAGCAGCGCCACCGCCACCCCGAAGCGCTGGCGCATCCCGCCGGAGAATCCGCCCAGCTTTTCGCGCCGCACGTCCCACAGGTTGGTCTGGCGGAGGAGCGCCTCCACCACCTCCTTCCGCGCCGTTCGGGGGATTCCTTTGAGCACCGCGAAGTGCTCCAGCAGCCGCTCCGCCCGCACGCTGGGGTACACGCCGAACTCCTGCGGCAGGTAGCCGAGCGTCCTGCGCATCTCGTCCTTGTTGCGCAGCACGTCCAGCTCGCCCAGGCGGACCGACCCCGAATCCGGCTCCTGCAGCGTCGCCAGCGTCCTCATCAGCGTGGACTTGCCCGCGCCGTTGGGCCCGAGCAGCCCGTACATCCCCAGCGGAATGGTGAGCGTGACGCCGTTCAGGGCATGCACCCCGTTGCCGTACGTCTTGGACAGGTCGCGGATCTGGAGTTCCATGGAGATGCGAAGCGAGGGGTCAGGGGCGGGGGTGCACCCTGACCGGACGAGCGGAGCAAGTATTTAGTTTCGCGGGAGAACAGCCTCACACAGAGAACACAGAGGGAACAGCGAGCCGCGGGAAAACACCTCTTCCGTTCTTGCAGTTCCCCTCCGTGGCTCTGTGTGAGGCCGCTTTTTGCTTTGGCGAGTGGCTTGCAGAAGACCCGTCGAACGTAGCGACCCCCCACGCATGGAGACGCCTACTTGGACACCGGCACCGCGCGGCGCCCCACGGGGCTGCCCGGACTCGACGAGGTACTGCACGGCGGTCTCATTCCCGAGCGGGCCTACCTCGTACGAGGCGGGCCGGGCACCGGCAAGACGACGCTGGGCATCCACTTCCTCCTGGCCGGCGTGGCGCTGGGGGAGAAGGCGCTGCTCATCACGCTGGAGTCGTCCGAGGCGCAGCTCCGCCTGGACGCGGCGTCGCAGGGGCTGGACCTGTCCGAGATCGCCATCCTGGACCTGAGCCCCACGCGCGAGTTCTTTGCCCAGAACCAGAGCTACGACATCTTCTCGCTGGCCGACGTGGAGCGCGACCCCACCACCCGGCGGATCATCCAGACCATCGAGGAGCTGAAGCCGCAGCGCGTCTTCGTGGACGCGGTCACCACGCTGCGCTACATGGCGAGCGACGCCTTCCAGTTCCGCAAGCAGGCGCTCTCCTTCGTGCGCTACCTGGTGGAGCAGGGCGCCACCGCCATGCTGAGCTCCGAGCCCACCGACAACGTGCCGGACGACGACCTGCGCTTCATGAGCGACGGGATCATCGACCTGGTGATCTCGCCCTCGCACGGGGTGCTGCGGCGGATGCTGTGCGTCACCAAGATGCGCGGGTCGGACTTCGAAGGCGGGCCCCACGCCATGCGCCTCACCGGGCGAGGCATGGAGATCTACCCGCGCCTGGTGCCGGGGTCGCACGAGCGCGAGTTCGTGCACGAGCTGATTCCTTCGGGGATCCCGGAGATCGACGAGATGCTGGGCGGCGGCATCGAGCGCGGCACCATCACCATCCTGAGCGGGCCCAGCGGGGTGGGGAAGACGACGCTCGGCATCCAGTTCATGAAGGAGGCCGCCGCTCGCGGCGAGCGCTCGGTGGTATACGCCTTCGAAGAGCAGCTCAACACCCTGCTCCACCGCTGCGACGCCATCGGCGTGCCGGTGCGCGGGATGGTGGAAGACGGGTCGCTGGCGATCGTGGAGGTGGAGCCCCTTCGCTTTTCGCCGGGCGAGTTCGCGCTCATGGTGCGGCGCGAGGTGGAGGAGAACGGCGCGCGCATCGTGATGCTCGATGGGATCGCGGGCTACCAGCTGACGCTGGCCGGCGACGAGCTGGTGGTGCAGCTCCACGCCCTCGGCCGCTACCTCAAGAACATGGGCGTCACGGTGATCTTCATCAACGAGGTGAAGTCCATCACCGGCGAGTTCCGCGCGACCGAGACGGAGATCAGCTACTTGTGCGACAACCTGATCTTCATGCGCTACCTGGAGGTAAAGGGCGAGCTGCGCAAGGCGATGGGCGTGCTGAAGAAGCGCATGGGCGACTTCACCAAGACGCTGCGCGAGTACGAGATCACCTGCGACGGGGTGCAGGTGGGCCCCCCCCTCACCGGGCTGCGCGGCGTCCTTACGGGCACTCCGGATCGTTGGCGTGAAGAGGGCGGCCTCCCGTGAGCACCGCCCCGCACGACGTCACCACGGCGGAGCTGGACGTGGCGCCGGCCGAGCTCCGCGCCAAACGCATCCTCCTCCTGCTGGACCAGCGGGAGAACGGCTCGCTGCTGGCCGACGAGCTGTCCCGGGACCACACCGTCGTCGTGGCGGACGATGAGGAGGCGCTGGAGCAGGACTTCGACCTGTGCATCGTGGACGGGCGCGCGCTCGACCGCCTGTGGGAGCGCGTGCAGCGGAGAAAGGAGCGCGAACAGCCCGCCCTCCTCCCCGTCCTCCTCATCACCTCGCGTCCGGGGGTGAAGATGGTCACGCGCCAGGTGTGGCGCGGGGTGGACGAGCTGATCATCACCCCCATCGAAAAGCCGGAGCTGCGCGCCCGCGTGGCGATCCTCCTCCGCGCCCGGTCGTTGTCGCTGGAGCTGCGCCGCCAGGGCGAGGAGGCGCGCGCCCTGGCCGCACGCCTGGCCGAGCGCGCGCTGGAGATGGAGCTGCAGGCGGTGCAGCTGGAGACGCAGACGCGCGAGCTGCGCTGGAGCGCCGAGCAGCTCGCGGAGCGCACCGGCGCCGCCGAGGAGGCGAACCGCGTGAAGAGCGAGTTCCTCGCCACCATGAGCCACGAGCTGAGGACGCCGCTCAACGCCATCGGCGGCTACGCGGAGCTGCTGGAGATGGGGGTGCGCGGCCCCATCAACGACCGCCAGCGCGAGGACCTTCAGCGCATCCAGGCCAGCCAGCGGCACCTGCTGGGGCTGATCAACGAGGTGCTCAACTACGCCAAGCTGGAGACGGGCGCCGTCCACTACGAGCTGCGCGACGTTGGCGTGCGCGGGGTGCTCGCGTCGGCGGAGGCGCTGGTGGCGCCGCAGGCGGGGGCCAAGGGGCTGCGGCTGGAGGTGTCGCCGTGCAGCGATGCGCTCACCGTGCGCGCGGACGCGGAGAAGCTCCTCCAGATCCTGGCGAACCTCCTCTCCAACGCCGTCAAGTTCACCCCCTCCGGCGGGCGCGTCACCCTCTGGTGCGGCGAGGCGGGGGGTTGCGTGGTCTTTCGCGTGACCGACACCGGCATCGGCGTCCCCGCGGACAAGCTGGCCGCCATCTTTGAGCCGTTCGTGCAGGTGCGCTCCGACCTCACCCGCACGGCCGAGGGCACCGGCCTGGGCCTCGCCATCAGCCGCGACCTGGCCCGCGCCATGGACGGCGAGCTCGTGGCGGAGAGCGCGGTCGGCGAGGGGAGCACGTTTACGCTGACGCTGCCGCTGGGGTAGGCGTAGCGACCGCCGTGTTCCCCTACGCAGCGCTCTGCCGTACGAGCCTGAAGAGGTATGGCCGGTCACCTCTCCTGAACGAAGCACGAAGCGGCCACGGAGATTCCGTGGCCGCTGTCACGGCAGAGCTCTACGGGCAACGCTCTCCCGGCCTGAACCGGCACCGCTGGTCAGGGCGCGTACGTCGCATCGACACAATCGGGTACTTCAAACCGTAGCGCGCCCGCCTGGCGCAGGTCGCGGAACTGCGCGCGACACGTGCTGGTGTTGGTGGTTACTACAGGGGGCTTCCCCCAGGCTTCGTGGGTGACGGAGTTACTTGTCCGGCGCGTCACTGCCAGCTCATTACTCTCCGCGCTGACCCCAAGCGGTGTCAGGCTGATGTCGTTTTCCTGCCAGAGCAAAGTGGGCGCGCCGCCAGCCACCGGGACGGAGTAAATCCGAACGTCGCGATAGCCGCGGGTGACCGTATAATCCATGCACCGACTCCCCCAATACCCGGTGTCACACGGGGAGTACCAGTTTCCCACCGTCGCCCAGCGCGTGAAAGTTCGGCCGAGCAACACGAAGACCGACTTTCCGGTGGGTGCATACGCGGTTTGAATTTCCAGACGCTCCATGTAGTCGACCCCATGATCCCCCAGCGTAGCGGTGCAGGAGAAATTCCCGGACGAATCCGGCGATTCTCGAATGCACACGTTGCTTCGCGTCTCCGTGAGGGCAGCCGGGAGGGTTCCGATCAACCGCCGATTCCCACCCGGATCTCGCAACGATACCTCCACGTCGGTGATCATCGCAGTGTTGTCAGTTACCACCCCCCCATTGTTCAGCCGCCTGTGTACGACGGATGTGTCCCCGCTGTGATTCACCCCCTGACTGGAGATCTGCGGATCACGGTACACCGAGCGATAGGGGTCTCCGCTCCGAGCCGTGAGCGGAGATGCTTCGCCCCCGAGGAGTGCGGATGCCTGCCAGCCCGCCGCACTCCACTCGAACACTCTGGGGACGCCATTGTTCAGGAAGCGCATGCGCCGCCCGCGGTGAAGGATGTCCCATGGGGCGTACGTCGACGTACCGAAAAGAGATGTTTCGGGGGCGCTGCGCCGTTGCACGGTAAAGCCGGCGTTGTCCATCCACGCGCGATTGCCGCAGAGGCGGGCACCGTTCCTACGGGCCGCGAGTCGCAGGCTCCACCGCGCGTTCGCGGTCGGTGTTCCGCTGACGACGCGCCGGGCACTGTCGGCTCCCTCCACGATCAACTGGCGCACCTGCGCTGGAGAAAGCGTGCGGTCAAAGGAGAGCAGCAGCCCCGCGATTCCGGTGACGTGCGGGGCAGCAAACGAAGCGCCCGAGTCGAGCCGAGGGGTCCCGGTACCGTCGAGTACACCTACATCGACACCGGGCGCCACGACGCTCACCAGATTGTTGCCCTGCTGATTGTGGTTGAACCGGAGTGCTCCCGGCTGGTCCACCGCGCCGACGACGAGTACTCGATCCGGGTAGTCTGTCGCTACGTTCGCCATCCCGGACCACCATGCGTCGATACCGTCGTTTGAGGCGGAGAGTACGAACAGTGGTCTCTGGCCATGTATCGTGTCGGCATAGGCGATCGCATCGCGGAGGTCTGCGTGGACTCTGCGGACTCGCGCACTGTCGGCTTTCGCACTGTCGGGGTGGGGTATGGCAGGCCCGCCGGGGACGCCGTAGGGCAACCGGCCGTGCTGCTGAAGCCAGTACAACGCTGACGAGATGTTGATCACCGACGCGCCATTCGCCGCGGCCGTGACGATGGCTGTTTGGAGCCCCAGCGTGGTAAGCTGGAGATTGGGATTGCTGTTGGAGGTCCCGTATTCGTACATCTGAAGATCGGCGCGCCACATGACTCCCGTGATCTGCGCGTTGTTGTTCCCACGCGCACCCACGATGGAGGCGACGCGCGTCCCGTGGTCCGCGGTGAACGCGCCGAACTGCGCGATGCCGGGGTTCGTCGTGTTGGTCGCCAGATCGCTGACGTTGTGGAAGCCGTTGTCGATGATCGCGACGCGCACCGTGCTGTCGCCTGTTTCACATCCCCAGGCCAGCGGTGCGGCGATCCGCTCCATCCCCCAGTTGTCACCAGCCGCGGAGTCCGCGTCGACCTCCCACTGCGGCCGTTGCCATCCGGTGCCGTCGCCGGGCTTCTCGTACGAGGGGCTGAAGAAGAAGTCTGGACCCGCCGAGGCAACCTGGGGGAACGTGCTGAGCCGCTCGATCGCCGAAACCAGCGGCGCGTCGGTGCCGTCCTCCGGCGCCTTTACGATGTAGATTCCCATGATGGGCGACCCGCCCACCACCTCTCCGCCAACCAGGTCGATGGCGGCTTGCCGCTCCGCTTGGGTGGCGCCGCGGTGAAAGCGGACCAGGACCACGTTGCGCGGGTACGGGCCGGTCGCAAGCCGGCTACCCGCAATCACGTTTGATTCGTGGTAGAGCTCCGCGGGCCTTCCATTCGGCGGCGTAAGCGGAACGGTCGGCGTGGTAGTTACGGCGCGCGTGTGGAAAGTGACGCGGAAGACGGACACGCCCACGGCATCCATCTCGACCCAGCGCACGCGGGAACGTGCCCCCGGGGCCAACACCTGCCGCTGACCTGAGCCGTTGAGGAGGGTATCGTATTTCCAGAGTAGAGCCCCAGGCATGCTCGGTGACGTGGTGGGCACCACCGAATCAGGATTCACGAACTGGAGGGCCGGCGTTTTCGAGCCCTGGGTTATGATCCGAAGGCTATCCCGCCAGCTTACCAAGTGCGCGGGCGGCCCGACGGTGACCGTGCCACGGTTCTCCAGGACGAGCGGTAGGCGGAGACGCCCCTTACGGTCGAGGGTGGCACTACTGTCGACTACCGGCACGAGGGTGCCACCGCAGCCGGGGACGGTGAGCGGCACAACCGTGACCTGCATCTGGCTGCCGATGCGGATCTCGAATTGCGCGCAGCTCTGGATCTGCTCTCCGGCTGCGAGTGCCGCATGCCGTGCTCCAGCTTGTGATGCGGTCGGACTGTCGTCGGCGCAGGCGATACATACGGATGCCAGGGCGGCGATGGAGATCATACGCCAGGGTCCTGTAGGGGTGGGCATTGCGAGTGTCCCAGGTTTTGGGGGAAGGCGGGTCTCGAGAAAGGCACGAGTAAGCGGGCGTCTGTTCGCCACCCCGTAAAGAGGACGGCCAAGTGCTTGCGAGCCACACACGAGCCTGTGGTGCCCCGCAGAGGACGCCTTCGAATGCTGCGGCGGGTCTGAGCGGGTGAGGGTCGAGGAGCAACGCCCCAAAGAGAGGGAACACCCTCCCTAAGAGTTCCCCAGGGGAGATCGAAAGGGTTATCCGCCGATCGTGATCTTCATTGGATCAGCTTTCGGCAGGACAAACGCAGTTGGGTAGGATTTGTGTCTAAATTAAGTATTCATCGCTGGTCCAGCAATCGCCGAGGCGCCGGGTGGAACGGCGGGGAGAGCGGTGCAGTGTCGGGCACGGCGGCGGGTCAGGAGGGGCCGGTCTTCGTCCACAGCAGGACGACGCCGCAGGCGGCACCGGTGATGTTGTACTGGGCGGGGACGGTGGCGGGGCTGGGGTACGCCTCGATCCCCGCGATGCTTTCCGGGTTCACAAAGGAAAGCATGTCCTCCCGCGAGCTGGCGCGCGCGGGGACGAGGATGCCGTCCAGGAAGACCAGAGGGCCGTTGCAGGGGATGCTTACGCTGGCGGGGCCGCGGGACGGGGCGACCACGTAGTAGCCGCGCCGGTCCATGCTCACCGAGAAGCCGCGCATGCGCCGAAAGAGGTCGACGGTCCGTACCGGGTGGATGCGGTCGATGCTCTCGCCGGTCATGAAGGCGCCCTGGCCGGCCCGCTGCCTGTCGTAGAAGCCGTGCCGCGCCAGCGTCCGGTCGTTGCGCGCGGCGGTCCCCGCCACGCCGGCGAGCGCCACCGGTTCGGCCTTGAGGGTGATGGTGCGCGCCACCGTTTCGCCCGCGCGGAACTCCACCGCCACCCGCGCCGCGGTGTAGCCGATGCGCGACGCGGACACGATCCGGTTTCCGGCGGGCACCCGGTCGATGCGGCCGACTCCTCGGTCGGTCGTGGTCACGACCTGTCTGACGCCGGCGATCTCCACGCGCGCGTTCGCGACCGGCGCTCCCGACGAGTCCAGCACCGTCACGTCGAGGCGCGCCTGGCCGTGCACGGCGGCGGGGAGCGCCAGCAGCGCAAGGCAGAGGAGGAGCGGTGTGCGTGTGCGGGTCATGGCGCGGCGGGGGCAGGGGCGGGATGATGCTGCGGGGCGGGCGCGCGATGCACCCACCCTCAGCATAGCGGCGTTCAGCCGGGCCGTCCAGAAGCCCCCGATGAGGATCAGCGCCGCGCCCAGTGCCCGTAGACGGTGCGCGCCATGGCCGCCACGTGGGGCGCCACCCTGGCCCTGGGGCCCGATGGGTTGCGAACGAAGATCGCCAGGAGCACGTGGCCCCGGCCGCCGGGAAGGGTAATGATGCCGATGTCGTTGATTGCCCCGATGACGCCTCCGCCTCCCCAGGTGCCGGTCTTGTGCGCCACCGTCGTGCCCGCGGGGACTCCGGCGACGATGCGGTCCGCGGGGTTCTGGCCGCGGGTCATCCAGCCGACGAGGCGCTGGCGGCTGGCGGGGGAGAGCAGCCGCCCGACCCAGATGGCGCGGAGGAGCGCCACCGCCCCGTCCGGCGTCATGGTGTCGCGTGGATCGTTCGTGCGCAGGCGGTCTTGCAGCTCGCGGTTGAGGCGCGTGTAGGGACGGTCCACGCGCACGCCCCGGATGCCGCCACGCGCCAGCTCGGCCGTGACCGCGGCCGGTCCGCCCATCAGGCGCTGCAGCGCGTCGTTGGCGGTGTTGTCGCTGTCCGAGACCGCGCTGCGCAGGAGGGCCTCGACGGTCATGCGGGTACCGTTCGGGTTGGCTTCGCGAACGGGGCTGTGGCCGGGGGTGAGCGCGGATGCGGGGATGTCCACGGTGTCGCCCAGCCGGATCTCGCCGCGGTCCACCCGGCGGAGCACGGCCACGGAGACGGGCAGCTTGGTGACGCTCGACATGAAGAAGCGCTCCGCCGGGCGCAGGCCGACCGTCTCGCCCGTCTCCAGGTGCACGGCGCGCAGGCCGACGACTCCGCCCGTCGCGCGGGCGTGCGCCTCCAGCTGCGCGCGTAGCTGCGCCATCGCGGGTGAGGCGCGGTTGGACGTTTGTGCCAGGGCGGGAGCCGCGCAGCCGAGCAGGGCGGCGACGAAAAGCGCGGGGCGATGGAAGCTCATACGGGGTTACTCCGGGTTGCGAGTAGTACGAATGTGTTCGTAGTCGTTGTCACCCGAGTGTATACGATTCAGTTCGTAGATGCAAGGGTGATTGTCTAGAGTGGTGGAATCATCAGGACCAGAACGAGCCAGTTGACTCAACGAACCTCATCGTATTAGAGTACCCGCAGCGGCTCCGTATGGGCCGATGCACCCGCTCCCCCATCGACATGCCACGCCGGGACCTTCCGCTCCCCACCGAAGGCGAGCTCCGCATCCTGCGCGTGCTGTGGGATCGCGGCGCGAGCACCGTGCGCCAGGTGCTCGACGCGCTCCCCGGCGAGGACACGGGCTACACGACGGTGCTCAAGCTCCTGCAGATCATGTACACCAAGGGGCTGGTGATCCGCGACGAGCGGGAGCGCACCCACGTGTACGCCGCGGCCGTGCCGCCAGAGACGACGCAGCGGCAGCTCCTGGCCGACTTCACCGAGAAGGCGTTCGGCGGCTCCGCGCTGGGGCTGGTGATGCACGCGCTCTCGCCGGAGGTTGCGTCGCCCGCGGAGCTGGAGGAGATACGGCGGATGGTGGCGCGGCTCCCGGCCCCGGAGGGCGAGTGAGCACGGGGGCGTGGGCGCACGTCGTGGGGTGGGCGCTCGTCCACTTCCTCTGGCAGGGCGCGCTGATCGCCCTCGTCTTCGCGGGGGTGAACCGTGCCGCGCGCCGCTCCGCGCCCGCCCTTCGCTACTGGGCCGCGTGCGCCGCGCTGGGACTGATGATGGCCGCGCCGCTCGCGACCGGCGCCTGGATCGCCCGCGCCGGGCAGCGCGTGCCCGCAGAGGCGGCGAAGTTTTCGGGCGAAGGGTGGCGGACTATGCCGCTGGCGGAGGAGGAAGCGCGCCCCGTCGACGCGGCGGAGGAGGCGGCGCTCGCTCCCGTCCGCCTGGCGCGGCGCACCTCGATCGCCATCGAGCCGCTGGTGCCGGGGCTGGCGGTGGGGTGGGCGGTGGGCGTGCTCCTCCTCTCGCTGCGCCTGCTGGGCGGATGGCTGTGGGTGCGGCGGCTGGCGCGGCGCGGCCTCCTGCCGGTTCCGGCGGAGTGGAGCGCGGCGCTGGCCCGGCTGCGCGCGCAGCTCGGTATCCCGCGTGCAGTCGGCCTCTGGATCTCGCCGCACGTGAGTGGGCCGGCGCTGATCGGCTGGCTGCGTCCCGTGATCCTCCTTCCGCTCAGCGCATCGAGCGGGCTCACTCCGCGCCAGGTGGAGCTCATCCTGCTGCACGAGCTGGCGCACGTGCGGCGCTGGGACTACGCCGTGAACCTGGCGCAGCGGCTCGCGGAGACGCTCCTCTTCTACCATCCCGGCGTGTGGTGGATCTCCGCGCGCATCCGCGAGGAGCGCGAGCACTGCTGCGACGACGCGGTGGTGGAGCGGGCCAGCGTGCGCGACTACGTCCTGGCGCTGCTCGCCATGGAGGAGGCGCGCCGCCCCGTGCCCGCGCTGGCGCTGGGGGCCGGGGGCGCGTCGCTGGTGGCGCGGGTGAGGCGCCTGACCAACCCCGCGCGCCGCACCGATGCCGCCGGACGCACGCCGGTCGCGCTTGTGGCGGCGGCGGCTCTGCTGGCGCTGGCGGCGGCGCGCCCCTCGCCGGCTCCCGTCGATGCGCCGCGCCCGGTGCCGGGCCTGTGCGGCGCGGATGCGGCGCCGGCCGGGCTGACGCTGTGCGCGGGACTGGGGCGCGAGGCGGCGGGGCTGCTGCGCGGCACCGGCTACGCGGGCGCCGTCATCGTGCAGGATGTGGCTACCGGCGCGGTCCTCGTCTCCACCCAGTCCGCGGCCGGCGGCGACTCGGTCGACGTCACGCGGGCCGCGCTCCCGGCATCGCTGTGGAAGCTGGCCATCGCCGCCGCGTGGTGGGACCGCGGCTGGCCGAGCGTCGATATCGAGTGCCCGGCGTCGGCGACGGTGGCGGGGCGCCGCATGTCCAACCCCGGGCGCCCTCCCGGTGGACGTATCCGCGCGCCGGAGGAGATGCTCGTCTACTCGTGCAACACGGCGGCGGTGGAGATGGCGCTGCGTCTGAGCCGCGACGGGGGGACGGACCGGCTCGCGGCGCAGCTCGGCCGCATGGGCTTCCCCGTGGCGGGGCCGGACGCGCGTGAGGCGGCGGACCCGTCGTTCTGGGCGAGCTCCTCCCCCGGCTTCCGCCGCGCGATGGCCCCGCTGGCGGCGACCGTCCACGTAGGCGGTGCGGCGACGATGGCGGACCTGGCGCTGGGCAGGGAAGCCGCGCGCGTCACCCCGCTCCACTTCTCGCGCTTCCTGCAGGCGGTGGGCAACGGCGGCGTCATGCGCGCGCCGACCATCGAGGCCGCGCTCGTCGGCAGCGGCGACGCGGTGCGGGTGATGGAGGCCTCGACCGCCGCCAAGCTGCAGCGGGCGATGCTGCGCACGGTGGAGGCGGGGACGGCGCGGGCGGCGGCCGGCACGCAGCCCGGCGCCTGGCGCCTCGGCGGCAAGACCGGCACGACGGGCTCGCGGGACGGATGGTTCGCGGGGCTCGTCTTCGACCCGGCGGGGCGGGCGCGCTACACCGTGCTCACCTACCTTCGCCAGGGCGGCCCCGGCGGCGAGCGCCCCACGCGCCTCGCCGCCGAGGTGGCGAAGCGGGCGATCCCGGGCGAGTAGCTTTCGCGGGCTCGGAGGAGCCTACTCTATCACCCGCACCGAGTTCATGATCCGTTCACCGATCGCTCCCCACTCCGCCTCGAGGTCCCGGGTAACGTTGAAGCTCACCAGGAGGAACCTTCCGCTGACCGAGGTGCCCAGCATGATGTTGCGTATCTCCGTGTCGGCCGCCGGGGCCCAGAAGTCCAGCAGAATGTAGTGTCGTCCATCCCGCTCCACGAGCTCGCTCCGGTTCCAGCGAGCCATGGGGTAAGTGGCCTTGATTTGCCGCTCCATTACCGGGTATGCCTCCCGGATCTGGGCCGGGGGGATGGCAATCTGCGAGTGTCCGAACGCGATGTTGATCGTCCCCGGCTCGTTGCTGAGCACCTCGGCCGGCCGTCCGCCCCGGCGGTACTTGACGTCCATGATCTCCGGCTTCAGCGGACCGAATTCTTCAGGGACGAGAAGGGAGACTTTGCCCGCGAGCGCGGTTCGCTGTACCAGCCTGGCGGTGTCCTGCGCGTGAGCGGCCGATAGTGTGAGGCTCAAAAGACAGGCGAGTAGAACTGTTCTCATGTGGGATTGTCGGAGTGGGGATACCGGGACGCGCATCTCGATCGGCGCGCGTAAGGTAGGCCCGCCATCGTCCAAGTTCCAGGGTGGCAGAGAGAACCCGGGGCGCTTCCACCATCTTGGCATCCTGAGCGAAGCGTTACGCGAATCTTGCCACGACTCCGCGTTGGGCTTGCTGTCGCGTGAATCCGCCACGAAACTGGAGGACGATCCAGCGTACCACCCGCGACGGGCGACGAATGAGCGAGACGGAGATCAGGATCAGGCGGGCGGAGCCGGGGGACGCGGCGGAGATCCATGAGATCTTTACGAATCCGGGCGCCGTATGGGGGACGATGCAGCTCCCGTTTCCCAGCCTGGAGGATTGGCGGGGTCGGCTGGAGCGGCCGCCGGAGGGGGCGTACAACCTCGTGGCGGTCGTGGATGGAAAGGTGGTGGGGATGCTGGGGCTGCACGGCAACCCGTCGAAGCCACGCAGGCGCCACGCGGCTTTACTCGGGATGACGGTGCACGACGCGTGGGCGGGGCGCGGAGTCGGGACCGCGCTCGTGGCCGCCGCGGTCGACCTCGCGGACAACTGGCTGAACGTGCGCCGCATCGAGCTCACCGTCTACGTGGACAACGAGCCGGCGATCCGGCTCTACCGCAACTTCGGCTTCGAGGTGGAGGGCACCGCGGTCGGATACGGCTTCCGCGGCGGCGAGTACGTGGATGCTCACATGATGGCTCGACTGCGGCCGTAGGCGGATTACCGCTCGCAGCGCAACGCCCCGGCCGGATCGATGCGGCTGGCGCGGCGCGCGGGGAGCCAAGCCGCGGTGATCGCGACGGCCACGAGGAGCGTGGGGACGAGCGCGAAGACGACGGGGTCCTGCGCCTCGGTGCCCACCAGCAGCGACCGCAGCACCCCCGCCAGCGCGAACGCCGCCACCAGCCCCAGCGCCGCGCCCGCCGTCGCCACCGCCGCGCCCTCTGCGGCGATCTGGCGGATAACGCGGGCGCGGCTCGCGCCGAGCGCCATCCGCACCCCGATCTCGCCGGTGCGCTGCTCCACGCCGTACGAGAGCACGCCGTAGATCCCCACCGCCGCCAGGCACAGCGCCGCGCAGGCGAAGAGGGCGAGGAGCGCGGCGTTGAAGCGCGAGGCGGCCACGGCGTCGCCGAGCAGCTCGTCCAGCGTCTGCACGCGCTCCACGGGGAGGTCGCGGTCCACGCGCCACACGCGCTCGCGCAGGGTGCGGGCGAGCGCGGCCGGGTCGCCGTCCGCGCGCACGGCCATCCACATGTCGTTCATGGGGAACTGCGCCTGCGGATAGTACGTCGCCGGGTCTGCGGGCCGGCCCACGCCGCGGAACGGCTCGTCGGCCACCACGCCCACGATGCGGAAGTGCGTAGGCTGCCCCGGCCACCACATCTGGCCGCGGTTGATGGTCTGGCCCACGGCGTCGCCATCGGGGAAGTGCTCGCGCACGAACGCCTCGTTCACCACCACGGAGCCGGGCGTGCCGAAGCGGTCCGCATCGGAGACGTCGTTGCCGCGCACCAGGGGGAGCCCCACCGTGCGGAAGTAGCCGGGCGACACCGGCCGGATGCGCGACTCCGGCCACATCCCCACGGGCGGCTCGGGGCGCCCCACGAGCGAGAAGCTGGAGGTCCACCCCTCGCTCACCGGGTGCTCGAAAGCGAACGACACCGAGCGCACCCCCGGCGCCGCGGCGACCTCGCGCCGCAGACGGTCGAAGAAGTCGAGCACCTTGGCCGGGTCGGAGTAACGGCCCTGCGGAAGCTGGAGCTGCACGAACGTCACCCCGTCCGGCCGCAGCGGGAGCCGCGCGCGCTCCAGCTGCCAGAGGTTCTTCACCAGCAGAGCCGCGCTGATGGCCAGCACCGTCGCGAGCGCCACCTCGGCCACCACGAGCCCCTGCCGCATGCGGCGCCGCCGGCGGCCGGGTGTGGCGCCGCGCCCGCCCTCGCGCAGCGCGCCCAGCGATACGGATGCGTCGCGGTACTGGAGCGCCGGCAGCGCGCCGAAGCCGATGGCGGCCACCGCCATTACCCCGATCAGGAAGGCGGCCACGGGCTGGTCGAGCGCGATCTCGCCGGCGCGAGGGATGGCGGTGGGGACGAAGGCGACCAGGGTGCGCATCCCCACCCACGCCACCGCCAGCGCCGCCGCGCCGCCGCCCAGCGCCAGCAGGAAGCTCTCCGCGACCCACTGCCGGGTGAGCCGCGCCCGCCCCGCGCCGAGCGCGGCCCGCACCGCCATCTCCCGCTCGCGCGACTGGGCGCGGGCCATGAACAGGCTCGCCAGGTTCGCGCAGCCGATCAGCAGCACCAGCAGCACCGCGCCGAACAGCGTCAGCAGCGCCGGCCGCGCATCGGCGACGATCGCCTCGCGCAGGGGGATGACCGCCGCGCCGCGCTTCGCGTTCTCGGACGGGTAGCGCTCCTCCAGCCGCTTCGCCACGGCGGATGCTTCCCGCGCCGCGCGCTCGATGGTGACGCCCGGGCGCAGGCGGCCCAGCACGGTGAAGCGGTGCGTGGCCCGCGACTCCTCCGCCGGGCCGGGGACGAGCGGCAGCCAGATCTCCGTCTCGGGCGTGAGCCGCGCCTCGTCCGGCAGCACGCCGACGACGGTGGCGGGCGCGCCGTCCAGCGTGATGCGGCTGCCGAGCACCGCAGGCGACCCGCCGTAGCGGCGCTGCCATAGAGCATGCGTGATCATCGCCACCGGCTCCGCGCCGGGCCGCTCGTCGCTCGCCAGGAAGGGGCGGCCGAGCACGGGGCGCATCCCCAGGGCCGGGAAGGCGCTCGCGGTGACGAGTTGCGCGCCGATCCGC
This sequence comes from Longimicrobium sp., assembly GCA_036389135.1. Classification (NCBI taxonomy): domain Bacteria; kingdom Pseudomonadati; phylum Gemmatimonadota; class Longimicrobiia; order Longimicrobiales; family Longimicrobiaceae; genus Longimicrobium; species Longimicrobium sp. Next base: position 90,778 of record DASVQP010000063.1, on the reverse strand, counting down.
GCCGGCCGCGCGCCGGGGGCGGTGAGGGTGACGTCCTCGCCGCGCACCGCCGCCAGCTGCTCGAAGCCGCGAAGCTGCGCGCGCATGTCCTGGTAGTCCAGGTACGACGATGGCTGCGAGACCGCCTCGGGGTCGCCGCCGGTGGCGCGGCCCTGGATGGCGACCAGGCGCTCGGGCTGCGAGAAGGGGAGCGGCCGCAGCAGCACGCCGTTGACCAGTGAGAAGACCGCCGCCGCGGCGCCCGCGCCCAGGGCCAGCGTCAGCACCACCACCGCCACGAAGCCGGGGCGGCGGCGCAGCGAGCGCGCGGCGTACCGCAGGTCGAAGCCGATCATCTCGGTCGCTCCATGTCTGCGCCACAGCCAGAGCGCGTCGGACGACGCTCCCAGCGCGCGCCAGTGCAGCCGCGCGCGTGCCGCGGAGAGGTTCTCGCCGCGTTCGGCGCGCTGCCACCCCCAGGCCAGCTCGCCCTCCCACTCCGCCAGCCATGCATCGCGCAGGTGGCGCGGCACCAGCCAGCGGACGGCGCGCACCAGCGCGAACCCCGGAGGCCGGGGCATCAGGCCGGTCTCGGCCGCAGCCCGCCGGGCACCGCCGTGCCGCGCGCCTCCGGGTACCGCGCCAGCGCCTCGCGCAGCGTGCCCGCGCCGGTGCCCGTTAGCTCGTAGTAGCGCCGGGGCGGACGCCCTTCTTCGCGCGCGCGCTCCACCTCCTCCCATTCCGAGCGCACGCACCCGGCGTCTTCCAGGCGGCGCAGGATCGGGTACACGGTGCCGCTCTCCAGCCCCGTGGCGTCCAGGATGTCGAAGCCGTGCCGGAAGCCTCGCGAGAGGGCCAGGAGGACGGTGGCGGTGGGGCGGGTGAGGCGCAGGGGCATGGGAGTGCGTGAGTGCGTCAGTGCGTGGCGTGAGTGCCCCCTCCCCCGCCTGCGGGGGCGCAGGGCGGGCGAGGGGGAGAACTCCGTGTGGGCTGCGCAGATCGGGTAGGGGCGCGATTCATCGCGCCCACCCTCTCCCCCACCTCGACGGCCGCCCATCGGACCGTTACGGGTAGGGGCCGCCCCGCGTGGCTGCCCGCGTCCGCGGCATACGGCGTAGCCCGCATCCGGGAGCGAACGAACGCTGCTGGAAACCCCGAGAGCGGAGGTCATTTTGTCATCCTGGGCGACGCGCTCTCCGCCCTTTCCCCGTGCCACACATTAGCGCGGAGCGAAGGATCTACTGCACGTGTCGAGGGGCTCGTCGTTACGTGCCGTCCTCTTGCCTCGCCGGCTAGATCCTTCGGTCGCCGCAGGAGGCCTGTGTGTCGCGGGGGCAGCTGGGGCGGCTTCCCTCAGGATGACACCTATCTCTACATAGGTAGAGATAGGTGAGGAAGTCAAGAGTTGTGTTTGCGGCGGGGCGGCTACTTGCGCGTGACGCGGGTGAGCCAGGCGGATAGGCGCCAGGCGGTGTGCAGGGCGGCGCCCATCCAGCGGCTGTCGGGGGCGGCGGGGAGGGGCTGGTCGGAGCCCAGGTGGTCGGGCGAGATCTGGGCGAAGAGGAAGTTCTCCGATTCCACGGGGGAGCCGGCCAGGCGGCGGAGAATCGCGATCTGCCCCGCGTGCGTCATCGCGTCGCTGAACGGACCCTGGAGAAGCTGCTCCATCGAAATGTCGCGCAGCGGCGTGCCGGCGGCCAGGTGCGCGGCCACGTCGGCCACCACCGCGTGGAACTCCTCCACTTCGACGGCGAAGCTCGCCATCTCCTCCGGCCGGTACAGCCCTCCGATGAAGTACGTGCGCGAGTAGCCGATCACGCTGCGCATGTGACGCACGAGATCGCGCGGCGTGCGCGTGCCGGCGCCGGCGGAGAAGTCCCCGAAGTCCTCCGGCGCGCCGCGAAGGGCCTTCTGCGTGCGGTACGCGAGGGCGGCCAGGAAGTGGCGCAGCATCTCGCGCTTTACGGCGTCGCTTTCAGTGGGCATGTTGGGGAAAGGTCGGTGTGTCGATCGATTGCCGGCCGCCGCGTTCGCAACATGCGCGCGGCGGGGATGCGCGGGCAACGATCTTCTTCGAGGATCAGCAAGCCTTCACCCGAGAGATCATGTCCGCACATAAGCCGGGGCCCCGCATCCTCCACGTGCACAACGGCGACGTCGTGCGCGACAAGCTGGCGCGCTCCGGAGTCCCGGGCGACCACGCCGTGTATGCGGACGCGCTCCACGACGGCCCGCTCTTCCCCATCGACACACCGGCGGAGCGGCGTCGGGCGGTGCGGGCGGCGTTGTTCGCGGAGGCGGGGTGGGCAAGCGAGCGCGACATCCTCGACATGCTCGCGCGGTGGGACCGGGAGCTGGAGCGGTGGGCGGAGTACGACGAGGTGGTGCTCTGGTTCGAGCACGACCTCTTCGACCAGCTCCTCCTGGTGCGCCACCTGGCGTACTTCGCCGAGCAGCCGCTCGGAACGACGACCCTTAGCCTGATCTGCATCGGCGCGTACCCGGGGATGCCGGCGTTCAAGGGGCTCGGCCAGCTCTCGCCGGACCAGCTCGCGCCGCTGTTCGGGACGCGCGAGCCCATCACGGAGCGCCAGCTCGAGCTGGGACGGCGCACCTGGCACGCGCTCGCGGCCGAGCACCCCGCCGCCGTGGAGGCGCTCATGGTGGAGGAGGATCTCACCCCGCTCCCCTTTCTGCGCCCCGCGCTGCGCCGCTTCCTGGAAGAGCTTCCCGACCGGGAGAGCGGGCTGGGGCGGATCGAGCGCGCCGTGCTGGAAGGGGTGCGCGATGGGATCACGGACCCGGTGCGGCTCTTCCGCGCCGTCCACGATGCGGATGACGTCTTCTTCATCGGCGACACCTCGCTCTGGCACTGCATACGGATGATGGCCGCCGGTCCGCATCCGCTCCTCGCGATCGCGCCGCGCTCCGGGGACGGCCCCGCGCCCTTTGGTGCGCTCGCGCTCACCGATGCGGGCCGCGACGTGCTCGGTGGGACGGCCGACCGGGTCCGGCTCGCGGGGATCGACCGCTGGTGGGGCGGGGTCCACCTGCACGGCCGCGAGGTGCCCTGGCGCTGGGATCGCCGGGGCCAGCGCGTCGTCCGCATTCCGGACCGCTGATCGGAGGAGCGGCCCGGTCCACGACGAGGAGAGCCATGATACGCATTGTGGTCCTTGCGCTCGCCGGCGCCCTGTGCGCGGCACCCGCGCTCGCGCAGCGCCAGGGGGACGTCACCATCGGAGCCGGCTTCGCGCTCGGCACCCGTTCGGGGCTGGAGCTGTCGCTTCGCGCGATGGCGACCGACCAGGTGGGCGCCGTGTGCCGCGTGGGCGCCATCGTACACTACTCGGCGTGGAGCTGCGGCGCGGAGCTCTACGTGCTCCCGCCCCGGCGCGGCTTCCTGCTGGTGGAGGTGGGTCGCGGCACCGCGTTCGGCTACACACCGCGAAACGGCGCGCCCGGGTCGGGCCGCCACTCTACCCTCTTCCTCAACCTCGGCGGCGGTGCCCTCGTGCGCGACACGGTGGAGTACGCCGGGGCGAGCTGGACGGGCGGGCTGGGCATCGTGCTGGCCGGCAAGGAGGCCGCCGCGGACTCCGCCGCGCAACGCTGGCGCTTCCGCCCCGCTCCATCCTTTTTCGTGAGCCTGATGGGCGACATCGTGGTGAACCGCCTGGGCGAAGCGCTGCGCGAGCCGTGAGGGCTCTCACTCTACTCGCACTCGCCTGTGTCCTCGCCCGCGGCGCCGAAGCTCAGGCCGTCGTCGGCCGCGTGGTGGACTCGGGGTCCGGCGCCGCCGTGCCGCGGGCGCGGGTGGTGGCGACGGGGGGCGACCGGCCCTCCGCGCGCACCACACACAGCGACGCGGACGGGCGCTTCTCGCTCGTGCTAGGCGGCGGCGCATACCGCCTGGAGGTGACGCGCATCGGCTACCGGAATGCCCGTCCGCGCACGATCAGCGTCGGCCCCGGCGAGACGGTGCGCGTGGCGGTTCCGCTCTCCGCGGCCGCCCTCGTGCTGGACCCGGTCAGCGCGACGGCGCGGCCCCGGCGGATGGAGGTCGACGGCTTCTTCGAGCAGCTTCGCCCGGACAGCGCCAACTTCCTTCGCCCAGCCAGCGCACGCGGCGCGTGGGGCGGCGTGCAGGTATTCGGCACCTTTCCCACCCCCAGCGCCTGCTACCAGCTCGCCGCCGCCGCGCACCGCGAAAAGTCGGTGCTGACGCTGGTGGTGCAGGGGCGTCCCGACGGCGAAGAATGCATGGACACGGGCGGGCTGTTCAGCTACAAGGCCACCGTGCGCGGCGTAAGGCACGGCACCTACACCCTCCGCATCGTCCACGCGTACCGCGACGACGTGTGGGAAAGCGCTCTCGCGCTGGACACCACCGTGGCCGTGCGATGACGGGCCAACCGATGGCCCGGAGTCCGGCGGATCACCCCTCCCGCGCCGCCACCACCCAGAGAAAGGAGATCGGACGCCCGTCCTCGTATTCGGTGCGGACCCGGGCGTCGAGGGTGCGAAGGCCGGCATCGGCCACCAGGCGCAGGGTGGTGTCCGGAGGATGGCTGCTGGAGAACATGCGGACCCCGAGCCAGTCTTCGTCGATGCCGCGCTCCGCGTCGCTGGTGCCAAACGAGCCGACGAACAGCCCGGAAGGCTTCAGCCACTCCGCGACCGAGGCCAGCAGCGCGCCGTGCTGCGCCCTGGGGAGGTGGATGATGGAGTAGAACGCGACCACAGCGTGAAAGGAGGCGGGCCGGAAGGCGAGCTCGCCCATGTCCGCCTGGACGAACGCCACGGATGGAGCGTGGGTTCGCGCGAGCTCGAGGTTGCGCCACGCGAGGTCGACGCCGACCAGCCGGTGCCGCGCCGCCAGCCGCCGGGTGGTGGGGCCCCCGGCCCCGCATCCCAGTTCCAGCACCGACGCGCCGGCCGGAAACGCGTCCACGACGCGCTCGGTGTACTCCGCGCGCTCCGCCACGCGCACGTGCGCCGCCCATTCCGCATGCCGCTCCGCCGCCCGCTCGTACCCCGCGGCCACCCACTTCTTCTCGTCGTCCATCGCCTGTTCCTCTGTAATCCTGAAGGAGCCGCATCTCCGGCATCGAGACGGCATACGCACAGCGGCGCCGATCCGTTGAACGTGCGGTAGATCCTGCATCAAAAGAAGATCCTTGACCCACCGCCCCGGATGTGCTACGATCGTAGCATGATGCTGCGATCGTAGCACCCCCTGGCCGGAGCGCCGCATGACCCTGCCCTCGGAACTGCTTCTCACCGCGCGCGAGCGGCAGATCATGGACGTGGTGTACCGGCGGAAGCGCGCGACCGCCGCCGAGATCCAGGTGGAGCTTCCCGATCCGCCGGGATACTCCGCCGTGCGCGCCATGCTCGCCAAGCTCACCCGAAAGGGCCACCTGCGCTGCGAGTACGACGGCCCGCGCTACGTGTACCTCCCCACCGTGCCGCGCGACGAGGCGCAGCAGGGCGCGCTCGGACGGCTGGTCAGCACCTTCTTCGGCGGGTCGCCGGTGCGGGCGGCGGCGGCGCTGCTGGAATCCGCGGAGCTGTCCGCCGAGGAGCTGGCGGAGCTGGAGGAGCTGCTCAGGAACGCGCGCGGGGGGAAGAGATGATGCCCGGTGCGGATGCGGTCGTCGCGGTGCTGGCGGGGATGGCGTGGCGGGCGGCGCTCCTGCTGGCCGTCGCGGCGGGCGGGAACCGGGCGCTGCGACATGCCTCCGCGGCCACGCGCCACCGGCTGTGGACCGGGGCCGTGTGCGGCGTGCTTCTCCTCGTACCACTCTCGATACTGCCGCCGCTCTGGCGGATTCCGATCCCCACCATCGCGGCGAGCAGCGCTGCGTTTCCGGCGAGGTTGGACGCCGGTGATTTCGCGCCCGGTTTACCCGCCGGCGCGGTTTCGGCCGGCGATGCGCTCCCGTCCGCGGCGGTGCTGCTGGTGGCGCTGTGGGCGGCGGGGGCGCTGGCGGTGCTCGCCAGGCTGGGAGTGGGCGTGGGCCGGCTCTGGTGGATCGGGGCGCGCGCGCCGCGGCTGGTGGACGCGCGCATGGCCGAGCTCGCCCGCCGCTCGGCCGCGGAGGCGGGAATCACGCGGGAGGTGCGCCTGAGGGTCGGCGCGGCAGGCTCCGTTCCGGTCACCTGGGGAACGTGGCGCCCCACCGTGCTCCTTCCCGGCGATGCGGCGGCGTGGCCCGCGGAGCGGCTCCGCGCCGTGCTGCTGCACGAGCTGGCGCACGCGCGCCGTGGCGACTGCGCGGCGCAGTGGGCGGCGGCGGCCGTCTGCGCCCTGCACTGGTTCAACCCGCTCGCCTGGCACGCCGCGGCGCGCATGCGGCTGGAGGCCGAGCACGCCGCCGACGATGCCGCCCTCGCCCGCACCCCTGCCGCCGACTATGCCCGGCACCTCCTGGCAATCGCCGCATCGCTCCACCGCGCCGACACCCGCGCCGCCGCGGCGATGGCGCGCCCCACGCAGCTTCGCCGCCGCATCGAGGCCGTGCTCGACCCGCACCGCCCGCGCGGCGGCGTTCCGGGGCGGGCGACCGGCGCCGGGTACGTGCTCGGCGCCGCGCTTCTCCTGGCGCTGGGGTTCGTGGGCACCACGAGCGCCCATCCCGCGGACGCATGGGTCGCGGCCGACACCGCCGCGCCGGGCAGTTTCGCGCGCCGCTACGGCGTGACGCTGACGGTCGCCACGGACATCCGGCGGGCGGCGCTGGCGGAGGGGATCGATCCCGAGCTCGCCTTCCGCGTGGTGCGCGCGGAGAGCGGCTTCAGGGAGCGGACGGCCCCCGGCGAGCGCGGGGTAGGGCTGGCGCGCATCCTACCGTCCACGGCGCGGTCGCTGCAGCCGGGCGTGACCGGCGCCGAGCTGCGCGACCGCGGCACCAACCTGCGGCTCGCCTTCCGCTACCTGCGCGCCGCCCTCCGCGAGCACCCCTCCGATCTGCAGGCCGCGCTGGGGATCTACCTGCGCGGCCCGCGCGGCCCCCGGCAATGGGATGCGCAGTACGCCCGCGAGGTGCTGGGCGCGCGGCCGGGGGCGCCCGCTTACGGGGGCAGCGGAGTGGTGCCGTGAGGGCGTCGCGCGCGGCCGCGGTGATGTGCGTCGTCCACGCGCTGGCGTCGGGCTCGTCCGCGCAGGCACGCAGCGTGGCGGTGACTTTTGACGATCTCCCCGCCTCCGCGGCCGACATCACCCCCCGGCTCCTGGCCTCCATCCGGGGGCAGGGCGTGCCCGCGACCGGGTTCGTGAACGAGGCGAACCTGCGCGCCGACCCCCGCGCCCGCACCGCGCAGCTCCGCATGTGGGTGGATGCGGGGTTCGAGCTCGGCAACCACACCTACTCGCACCCATCGGCGCACCGCACCCCGCTACCGCGCTACCTGGACGAGATCGCGCGCGGCGACTCGGTGACGCGGCTCCTGATGGCGGTGCGCGGCGCCCGTCCGCGCTTCTTCCGCCACCCATCGCTCCACACGGGGCGCACGCTGGCGTACCGGGACGAGGTGCATCGCTTCCTGGCCCGGCGCGGCTATCGGGTGGCGCCGGTCACCTTCGACAATCAGGAGTGGGTCTTCGCCATCGTGTACGCGCGCGCAGCCTCGCGCGGGGATTCGGCCGAGATGCGGCGGATCGCGGACGGCTACCTGCGGCACATGGCGGAGTCGTTCGACCACTTCGAAGCGCTGTCGCGGACGCTGTTCGGGCGCGAGATCCCGCAGGTGCTCCTGCTGCACGCCAACCGCCTCAACGCAGACCACTTCGACTCGGTCGCGGCGATCCTCCGCCGCCGCGGCTACCGCTTCGTGCGCCTGGAGGATGCGCTCCGCGACCCGGCTTACGCGTCGCGCGACACGTACACGGGACCCATGGGACTCTCCTGGCTGGAGCGCTGGGCCGCCACGCGCGGGATGACCCTTCGCCAGGCACCACGCCAGCCGGCCTGGGTGGATTCGCTTCATCGCGCTGAAGTCCGGTAGAGCTGGCAACCGGGTGGTGTGCCCGCACGGCCGGCGCGGCTGGGTCACCCGGATCTCCCGCGCCTCAACGTCCACCCTGTCCCGGAGCCGCCATGCCCATCTTCCGCATCACGATCCTGCTGGCGATCCTCTCCAGCGGCGGCGCGCACGCGCAGGGTGTGCCGCGCTTCTTTGCGCCGGGCGTGGTAACGATCCCGGAGGCGACCACGTACCGCCCCACCTTTTCGCCGGACGGGCGCACCGCGATCTATTCGATGGAGGTCAGCGGCGGTTACGTGCTGGTGGAGACGCGGATGCGCGGCGGGCGCTGGGGTCCACCGGAGGTGCTCCCGTTCTCCGGCCGCCATTCGGACGCGGAGGGGGTGCTTTCGCCGGACGGATCGCGCTTCATCTTCGCATCGCGGCGCCCGCGGGAGGGTGCCGCGATGCGCTCCGATTACGACCTGTGGGAGGTGGCCCGCGACCCGACCGGCCGCTGGGGGACGCCGCGCCATCTGGACGGCCTCGCCACGCCGGCGCACGAGCTGTATCCTTCGCTCACGCGCGACGGCACGCTCTACTTCACCCGCAGCAGCCCCGACGGCTCGGACCTGTGGCGCGCGGCCTCGGCGGGTGCGGAATACTCTGCCCCGGAGCCGGTCCGCGAGGTGAACACCGACCGGCGCGAGAGCGGGGTGTTCGTGGATGCGGAGGGCACCATGCTCCTCTTCGGATCGAACCGCGAGGGGACGCTCGGCGGGATCGACCTCTTCGTGAGCTGCCGGGAGGGCGGCGCCTGGGGAGCCGCGCGCCCGCTCCCGGCGCCCATCAACTCCGTGGACCAGGAGAACTCCCCCACGCTGTCGTTGGACGGAAAGACCCTGTACTTCACCAGCAACCGCCGCTCGCCGGAAACCGCCCGCCTCGGCGACGGCGCACGCTACGGCGACCTCCTGCGCCGCCTGCGGCAGCCCGGCAATGGCCTGTGGCACACCTACCAGATCGCCACGCCCGCGCTGTGTCCGTCAGCTCCGTGATGCTTGCCGTCACACCGGCGCCGGCATAGTCGTTGTTCCCGGGCGCCGGCGCTCGATCCCTGGAGCGCTGGACCATCGGCGGAACAATAGTGCCCTTCGCGCGGTTCCACTCTCCGGCGCCACCCCTCGGGCGCCGCCCGCTCATCCTCGTCATCCTCAAAGAATGCCAATCACGGTTCGAACCATCGGTGCCGCCACCCTGTCGCGCATTGTCGCGGTGGTGGCGATTCTCACTTGGATTGCGGCAAGCCCTGGAACAGCGGCCGCGCAGGACGTTCCCGGGGGCACGCGGGTGGATCCCGGGCGCAGCCGCCGCGAGTACACCGCCGACGCACTGAGGGACTACAACCGCTTCACCACCGAGTGGGCCGAGGCATGGCGGCAGAAGGACATGCGCGCCCTGCTGGGGAGGTACTCCGCCAATCCGACCGTCCTCCTGGGTGACTCGGTACTGATCCGGGGGCAGATCGAGCTGCGCAGATTCCTCGAGAAGGAGCTCCCCGAGGGATCGGAGATGCGCCTCAGCATCAACGATTTCGTCGCTGGCGAGGGGCTCAGCTATGCCTCGGGAGCGTTCGCGTACCAGAGTACCCCCGATGCCGCGCCGGCTACCGGAACGTACGTGATGGTGCTTGCGGAGGAGGGGGGCCGTCTCAAGATCCGGGCGCAGGTGTTCACGCCCGCACCGATGCTCACCCCCGCACCTCCTCCCGCCCCGGCGACGCCCTGAGGTTGGGCGCGCGCCGGAACAGCGAGGTCTTCGCTCGACGGCCTGATTCGATCTTCCCAACAGATTCGTTGGCAACGGATCTGTTGGCTGCTGGATGGAAAGCGCAGAGAGGGGTGCGGGAATCATCCCCGCACCCCTCGCCGCTATCTGCCCGCTCGTCGGTTCGGCAACCCCGCACAGATCTAACCGTAGGGGCGTGATTCATCACGCCCTCAGCCGCGGATTCTCCAAACGCGGCGCGAATGCCCATCCGACGCCTGCGGCTGCAGTCCACCAGGAGGGGCAAGGGTGGGCGTGATGAATCACGCCCCTGCCGCGGCAGCGTCACTCCGCGCGGAGGGCCTCCATGGGGTCGACGCGGGAGGCGCGGCGGGCGGGGATCCAGCTCGCCAGCAGGGCGACCGCGGCCAGGAGAATGGGGATGATCAGGAAGGCGAACGGGTCCACGGCGGCCACGCCGTAGAGCGCGCCGCGCATGAGCTGGGCGGCACCCAGCGCTCCAAGGATACCCAGCCCCACGCCGGCGCCCGCCAGCACCGCGCCCTCGCCCACCACGCGTCGCACGATGTCCGCTCCGCGCGCGCCCAGCGCCATGCGGATGCCGATCTCGCGGGTGCGCTGCGACACGGTGTACGCCATCACGCCGTACACGCCCACCGCCGCCAGCACCAGCGCCAGCGTGCCAAACGACCCGAAGAGCGACGCCCACAGCTGCTGCGGCCAGGTGACGTAGCGCCGCACCTCGTCCATGGTGCGCACGTCAAAGGTGGGGAGCGTGGAGTCCAGCGCGCGCATCTCGCGGCGCACGGCGGCGGCGGCCTGGGCGGGGTCGCCCCCGGTGCGCACCACCAGCGCGTAGGTGCGGTTGGGGAGGCGCGCCGCCGGCATGTACAGCTGCAGGCGCGAACGGGGCGTCTGCTCGCCCACCTCCTCGTAGTGCAGGTTGCGCGCGATCCCCACCACCGCGAGCCAATCCCCCTTTTCGTCGGACAGGCGAAGGCGCCGGCCGACCGCGTCGCCGTTGGGCCACAGGCGCTTCGCCAGCTCCTGGCTGACGATGGCGACGGTGGCGGCCGTGTCGCCGGTCTCGGCGGCGGTGAAGGGGCGGCCGGCGGCCAGCGGGGTGCCCAGTGCGCTCCAGAAGCCCGCCGTTCCGCCAAAGAGCTCGCCCATCAGCTCGTCGCCGCGGGCGCGCGGGGCTCCCTCGGCCTCCAGCTCCACCGGCTGGCCGCCGTCGTCGCCGGGGATGGCGTTGGTGGCGGCGGCCGCCTGCACGCCCGGGATGGCGCCGATGCGTTCCACGGCGGCGTTGAGGAAGGCCGCGCGGGCGGCGCGCGGCGAGTAGCGGTCGCCCGCCAGGTAGACGCGCGCCGTCAGCACGCGCGAGGTGTCGAAGCCCAGGTCCGCGCGGCTGGCCGCCACGAAGCTGCGGATCATGAGCGTGGCGCCCACCAGCAGCACCATCGCCAGGGAGAGCTGCCCCACCACCAGCACGCTGCGCAGCCGGCTGCGTCCCCCGGACGCGCCCCGGCCGCCGTCGCGCAGCGTCTGCTGCACGTCGCCGCCGGTGGCGCGCAGGGCGGGGACGGCGCCGAACACCACGCCGGTGACGGCGCTGAGCAGGAATGTGAAGAGCAGGACGGGTCCGTCCACCTCGAAGCGGATCCAGTACGGAAGCTCCTCGGGGATGCGCGATACCGTCCACTTTGTCCACCCTACGGCGATGGCGGTTCCCAGAGCGCCGCCCGCGAGCGCCAGCACCACGCTCTCGGTTAGGAGCTGGCGGAAGACGCGCGCGCGCCCCGCCCCCAGCGCCGACCTCACCGCGATCTCGCGGCGGCGGCCGGCGGAGCGGGCCAGCATCAGGTTGGCGACGTTGGCGCAGGCGATCAGCAGCACGAGCCCCACCGCGCCCAGCATCAGCGAGAGCATCAGGCGCAGCGAGCCGGCGATCATGTCGTCGCGGTACGACAACACCCGCACTCCCCACCCCGCGTTCGTCTCCGGGTACTCCGCCGCCAGCCGGCGCGCGACGGCGGCGAGCTCCGCGTTCGCCTGCTGTACGGTGGCGCCGGGGCGCAGGCGCGCGATCGTGCCCAGGTAGCGCTCGCCGCGCGGCGATTCGGGGTTCGGGGCGAGCGGAGTCCACAGCTCGGCCACCTCGGGAAACTTGAAGCGCGGCGGCATCACGCCCACGATCTGCGCGGGCTCGCCGTTCAGCACCAGCTTGCGTCCCACCACGTTGGGATCGGCGGCGAAGCGGCGGCGCCAGATCGCGTCCGACAGGAGCACCACGCGGGGCCCGCCGCGGACCCCCTCCTGCGGGAGGAAGGAGCGCCCCAGCACCGGCCTGATCCCCAGCAGCCCAAAGGTGTTCGTCGCGACGCTGGCGCCTTCCACCCGCTCCGTTTCGCCCGTCCCCGCTACCGCGACGCTGCGGGTGTAGAAGGCGGCGATCTCCTCGATGGTGCCCCGCGACCCCGCCGTCCAGTCCGCCAGGTCCGCCTGCGACAGGTGGCTCTCGTCGTAGCCCAGCCGCGGGTTGGAGGCGTACAGCGACACCACGCGGTCCGGCTCGTGGAAGGGGAAGGGGCGGATGAGGAGGGCGTTGACCATGGAGAAGACGGCCGTGTTCACCCCCACCCCCAGCCCCAGGCAGAGGATGGCGACCACCGCGAAGCCGCGGCTGCGCAGCAGGGTGCGGATGGCGAAGCGCAGGTCCTGGTAGAGCGATTCCATGCGTCCCCTATTTCGTGTAGAGCGGTTCCCGGTAAACCTTCGGCTAGACCACACTTCCTGAACGAAGCGCCCCGCTCCAACGCCAGCTTCGCGGCACGATCCCGTAGCGCGAAGTGAAGGAGACGGGCTCTCCCCCCCGCGTTGTCCCATCCCATGTTCGATGCACGTTCTGGGGATCGAACGAGCACCCACGAGCCTGGTTCGTCCGAACGGTGGTTCAGGCTTCGCCTCACGTCGCCAGCCATGGACGGACGACTGAACATTGGCTGGATCGCGGTGCGCGGCAGAGATCCTTTCCTTCACTTCGCGCCGGAGACTCGCGTTGACTCCGCTGTCCGTCGCGCGCTCCGTTCAGGAAGTGGTGCTGGGATGCGGGGTCATCACCCGCTCCGTTCGGGAGGTCACTCGGCGCGGAGGGCGACCACCGGGTCCACGCGCGATGCACGGCGGGCGGGGAGCCAGGAGGCGAGGAGGGCGACGGACATCAGCACCGCGGGCGCGCCCAGCAGGAGGGCGGGGTCCGCCGCGGTCACGCCGTACAGCATGCCGGAGGCGAGCTTCCCCACCACGATCGCCAGCACGGTTCCCACCGCCAGCCCCAGCGCCACGACGCGCAGGTTGGCGCCCATCACCAGCTTCACCACCGCCACCCGCGGCGCCCCCAGCGCCGTGCGGATGCCGATCTCGCGGGTGCGCTGCCCCGCCGCGAACGACACCACACCGTAGATCCCCACCGCCGCCAGCACCAGCGCCAGTGCCCCGAGCCCGCCCAGGATCGCCGCGCCGAGCTGCGCCGGAAGGAGGGCGCGCCGCAGCTGCTCGCGCATCGTCTTTGGAGCCGGCACGGGGAGCGCCGGGTCCAGCGCCGCCACCTCGCGCTGCACCGCCCTGGCGAGCGTGGCCGGATCGCCCGCGGCGCGCACGTGGAGCGTCATCTCGGGGTCGTAGCTCTGCGCGAACGGCTGGTAGAGCATGGGAAGCGGGTCCTCGCCCAGGCTCACGTACTTCCCGTCGCGCGCCACGCCCACGACCGTCATGAAGGGACCGCTCGGCCCCTGGGTGCTCACCAGGCGGCCCACCGGGTCGCCCGCGGGAAGGTAGCGCCGCACGAACGTCTCGTTGACGATGGTGACGGGCGGCGAGTCCGCGCGGTCCGCATCGGCGAAGTCGCGGCCGCGCACCAGCGGCACTCCCATCGTCCGAAAGTAGTCCGCTCCGACGATGTTGAAGTGCGTGGGGTGACTCGGCCCGTCCGCCGGCTCGCCGGGGAGGACGAAGCCGGTCTCGCGGCTGTCGCCCTGCAGCGGGAGGCTCTGCTGCAGCGAGACGGACTGCACCCCGGGAAGGTTGCGGACGGAGGCCTGCAGGCGGCGATAGAACTGCGGGCCGGTGGTCTCGTCGTAGCTCCCCAGGCGCAGGTCGACGCTCTGGTTGAGGATGTGCGCGGGGTCGAAGCCGGGATCGATGCTCCCCGCCGCCCCCAGCGAGCGGATGAAGAGCGCGGACGAGCCGAGCAGCACCATGCAGAGCGACACCTGCGCCGCTACCAGCGTGTTGCGCAGCCGTGCCCCGCGCGGCGCCACCGCCCCCTCCTTGATCGCCGAGATCACGTCGGCCGAGGCGGTGCGCACCGCCGGCGCCACCCCGAAGATGAGGGCCGCCAGAAGCGCGCCGCCCAGCGCGAAGCCGAGCACCCGCACGTCCGGCGACAGGCGGATCGCCATCGGGATCTCCGCCGGCACGCGCGACATCACGAACTGGGTGAGCATCATGGTGGCGAGCAGCGCGGCGACCGCGCCCGCCAGCGAGAGGATCACGCTCTCGGTGAGGAGCTGCCGCACGAGCCGCCCGCGCGCCCCGCCCACCGCCATGCGCACCCCCATCTCGCGCCGGCGCGCCACGCCGCGCGCCAGCAGCAGGTTTGCGACGTTGCTGCACGCGATCAGCAGCACCAGCCCGGTGACCGCCAGCAGCGCCACGGCAAAGACCCCGAACTTGTTGCGCAGCTCCACGTTGACGCCGTTGGAGCCGTCCAGCGACAGGCGCACCGGCTCGCGCTGGGCGGGATCGAGCCGGGTGAGCTGCGCCGCCAGCACGCGCAGCTCCGCGCGCGCCTCGCCCTTGGTGGCGCCGTCGCGCAGGCGGCCGCCCACGTAGAGGCTGCCGTGGTAGTCGCGGAGCTGGGTGCCGGTGAGCGGGCCCATCTGCGACATCGGGAGCCAGATCTGCGGCCCGAAGCCGGCGAACGCCCCCGCGAACCCTTCGCGCGCCACGCCCACAACCGTGATCGGCTGCCCGTTGATGCGAATGGTGCGCCCCACCAGCGACGGGTCCGCGCCGAACGCCTCGCGCCACCAGCGATGGCTGACTACCGCTACCGCGCCGTGGGCGGCCACGGTGTCGTCGGCCCGGGTGAAAACGCGGCCGAGGGAGGCGCCCACCCCCACCGTGGTGAAGTAGCTGCCGCCCACCAGCTCGGCGTTTACCTTTCGGTTCCCCTGCGGCGTGTTGAGCGCCGCCTCCAGGTAGCGCTCGCCGAACAGCCCCGTGAGGGTGCTGCTGCGCGCGCTCACGTAGTCGAGCTGCTCGCGCTGCAGGGGCGAGTGCGTGTTGCTGTAGACGCGCACCAGCCGCGTGGGGTCGGCCGCGTCGGCGGGGCGCAGGAGGATTGCGTTCGCCAGCGAGAAGACCGCCGTGTTGACCCCGATCCCCAGCGCGATCGTCAGCACCGCCGCCAGGGTCAAGCCGGGGGTGCGCCGCAGGGTGCGCAGGGCGTAGCGGATGTCCTGGAGGAGCGTGTCCATGGCCTGTCTTTCCTTCGGGGGGAACCCGATGCGCCCGGCGGAACGCCACGCGCCGCGGCGAACACCAGCAAAGGCGAGGACCATGCCCCATGCCCGTCAATCCTAAGTCGTTGCGGTCTACCGCGTTGCGCGAGAGAGTCATTTGGCCCCTGCGCGCCATTGGGAAATACCCGTCCCAAAAACGGACGATTCGGCCGGCGAACGGCTAACAACAATCTCACGCGGAGCCGCGGAGACACGGAGAGAACTTCGCGTGCTCGCCTCTGCGTCTCCGCGCCTCCGCGTGAGACCCTTCTGTTGGGGCACCCGCGCGCCGCGCGGCACGTTTTCTCCATCATGTTTCCGCCCGGCCGAGTGGTGCCGTCCAACCCCCTGGAGGTGTGTGTGCGCGCGACGGTGCTGCTGGTGGAGGACGACGTGGACAGCCGCGCCATCTACGGCACGGTGCTGCGCCATTCGGGGTTCCTGGTGATGGAGGCGGACGACGGCGAGGCGGCCGTGAGGTCGGTGCGCCTGCATCGCCCCGACATCGTGGTGATGGACGCCGGGCTCCCCGGGATGGACGGCTGGGACGCGACGGCCGCGCTCAAGGGCGACCCGGAGACGGCGTCGGTCCCCATCATGCTGCTCACCGTCCACAGCCAGCCCGCCGACCTCGAGCGCGCCGAGGCCGCAGGCTGTGACGCGTACGTGGTGAAGCCGATGGACCCCGCGAGCCTCGCGGAAACGGTGAGGAAGATGATCGCGGAGATGCGGGGGAGGTCCGGGGCGGGCACCGGGGACGCCGGGGGGTGAACACGGACGCCCGCAACACCGGGGGATAAATCCCCCGGCTGGAACCACGGGAAGACCGCTGAAGCGGTCTCGGGGGCCGCCGGTATTCATGCAGCGCCCAGGCAGACGCATGCGATCGCCCCCTCCCCCAGGTAGTTTTTGGGGGAGGGGGCAGCGAGGTGACGAGCGGGGGAGGGGGCCCGCGCGCACTCACGCACTCACGCACTCACGCACTTCACGAGACCATGGACGTCCGCGAGCACGACCTCCCCGGTGTGGGTAAGAAATTCGCGATCACCACCGGCGACGGGGACCGGATGACGGTGATCATCCACAACAGCGGGCACCGCGAGATCTACTTCTTCGAGCGAGGCGAGGATTACCCCGCCTACGCGGTGCGGATGGACGACGGGGAGGCGCGGAAGCTGGGGGCGATCCTCGGCGGCGCCTATTTCCAGCCCGTCGTCGCCGAGTCGATGGAGATGGTGTTCTCGCAGCTCTCGGTGGAGTGGCTGCGGGTCGCCGCCGGGTCGCCGCTGGCGGGGCAGAGCCTGGCCTCGGCCGCCGTGCGCGAGCGGACCGGCGCCAGCGTAATCGCCATCCTGCGCGACGCGAAGGCCCTTCCCAACCCGCAGCCCGACGAGCGTTTCGCCCCGGGCGACACCCTGGTGGTGGTGGGCGACCGCGCGCAGGTGGGGCGGTTCAGCGACCTGCTGCGCGGCCCCGGCGCCTCCGGGTAAGATGCACCACGACTTCCTGCTGGGCGCCGGGGCGCTGCTGGCGGCGCTCGCGGTGGCCGGACTCCTCTTCAACCGGCTCGGGCAGTCCGTCATCCCCGCCTTCATCCTCCTGGGGATGGCGGTGCGGCCTTTCGAGCTGGACACGAGCCTGGTGGACGTGCTCGCTACGGTGGGCGTCGTCCTCCTCCTCTTCTTCATGGGGCTGGAGTTCTCGGTGGGGGCGCTGCTGAGGGACCGCCGGCGCATCATGCGGAACGGCGGGCTGGACCTCCTCGTGTGCTTTCCCGCGGGGTTCGTGATCGGGCTCTGGGTGGGGGGCGGATGGGCGGGGGCGCTGCTGCTGGGAGGCGCGTTCTACGTTTCGTCCAGCGCCATCATCGCCAAGAGCACCATCGAGCTGCGCCGCTCCGCCAACCCCGAGACGGAGGTGGCGCTGGGCGTGCTGGTGTTCGAAGACCTGTTCATGGCCCTATTCCTGGCCGTCCTCTCCGGCGCCGTACTCGCGGACGAGCCGAGCGCCGCCGCCGCGTTGTGGGGGATGGGCAAGGCGGCCGCCTTCTTTGGGGCGGTGGTGTTGCTGGCGCTGTATGCGCGTCCGCTGCTGGACCGCCTCTTCGACCTGGAGGACGACGAGCTCTTCCTCCTGCTGACGGGCGGCATCGTGCTCCTGCTGTCGTGGGGCGCGCTGGCCGCGGGGCTGTCGGAGGCGATCGGCGCCTTCCTCGCGGGGCTGCTGCTGGCCGAGACGGAGCACAAGGAGCGCGC
Source organism: Longimicrobium sp. (assembly GCA_036389135.1). Taxonomy (NCBI): domain Bacteria; kingdom Pseudomonadati; phylum Gemmatimonadota; class Longimicrobiia; order Longimicrobiales; family Longimicrobiaceae; genus Longimicrobium; species Longimicrobium sp. The sequence goes on along the minus strand of DASVQP010000063.1, from coordinate 73,221 downwards.
CGAGCGCCTGTTCGGGCCGCCGCAGGGGCTGTTCGCGGCGGTGTTCTTTCTGGGCTTCGGCCTCTCGCTGGACCCGGCCACTTTCGGCGGGGTGTGGGTCCCGGCGCTGGTGCTGGCGGTGCTGGGAGTGGCGCTCAAGGTGGGCGTGGGGATGTGGATCGGGCGGCACGATGGCCTGCCGAAGCGCAACGCCCTGGCGCTGGGGCTCACCCTGGTGCCGCGCGGCGAGTTCTCCATCCTCCTCGCCGGCATCGCCGTGACGGTGGGCCTCGCCGAGGTCGGCGCGACGATCGCGCTCCTGGTGCTCGCCCTGTCGCTCGTCGGCACCGTGGGGCTGCGCCTGGCGCCGGAAATCGCGCGCCGCGTCTACCCCCGCCGCGAGCCGCGCACGCTGGAGGAGCGCGGTTTCCGCCCGGACCTTGCCGGGTTCAACGAGCCCGGCGCCGGCGGGTGATGATGGGTGCGTGATGATGGGTGCGGCACGGGCGATGCGGCGGGGGGTCTCGGGCGCCGGCGCCGCATCGCCGGGGGATGAACCCCCCGGCTGGAACTACGGGAAGCCCACTGAAGTGGGCTCGAGAAACGCGAGATTGGACCCGGAGTCCGCGCAGGCGGACTTTGTGCTGTTGTTGCAGCGAGTTCACTCGCCCGGCCAACCCCCGGCCCGCCCAGGCGCTAGCACGATTCACCCATTGGTGTGAGGTCTATGCCCAGCGATTTTCCGCTCTTCCGCGCGCTCGTGGCGCTCTGCGTGTTCATGGTGGTCGTGGGCATGGGCGGGTCGTGGATCACGGGGCACGAGGCATCCGGCCGCAGGACGCAGGAGCCCGCGAGCAAGGCGGACTCCGCGCCCGCCAATGCCGCGCGCCCGCCAGCCATCGCGGTGGCGCAGCGCGATTCGGGGGCGGGGGGGCTCTGCCGCGTGGATACGGCGGGGATCGCGCTCCCAATGACGGTGCACGAGTCCAGCGGCGTGGCGGCGGGGGGCGGGGTGCTGTGGACCCACAACGACTCGGGCGATCCCGTGCTCGTCGCGGTCGGGATGGACGGGGCGCCGCGCGGGGCCGTGCGCGTGACCGGGGCCACGGTGGAGGACTGGGAAGACGTGGCGGAAGGCCCCTGCCCGGGCGGCCGCTGCCTGTACGTGGCCGACATCGGCGACAACCAGGCGGCGCGCCCCCGCATCACCGTCTACCGCGTCCCCATGCCCGCGCCGGGGGACGCCGCCACGCGCCCCGCCGAGGCCTTCCACGCCACCTACCCCGACGGCCCGCAGGATGCCGAGGCGCTCTTCGTGACGGGCGACGGCGGCGTCTTCGTGGTCAGCAAGGGGGAGACGGGGCCCGTCGCCGTCTACCGCTTCCCGCGCGAGATGACGGCGGGCGCGGTGAGCCGGCTGGAGCGGGTGCGCGAGCTGGCTCCGGCGCAGAGCAAGCGCTCCGACCGCGTGACCGGCGCAGCGGCGTCGGCGGAGGGGTGGGTGGCGCTGCGGACCCTGCGCTCCGTGTCGTTCTATCGCGCGGGCAACCTTGCATCGGGTGCGGCCGCCGAGCCGCTGCGCTTCGACCTCGCGCCGCTCAAGGAGGAGCAGGGCGAGGCGGTGGCGTTCGGGGAGGGCGGGGTGGTGCACCTGACCAGCGAGGGCGTCAAGAAAAAGGATCCGGCAACCCTGGCCCGCATCGTCTGCAACCTTCCGCGCTGAGACCGCAGAAGCTCCATGAAACACATCGTCGCCGCCCTCCTGGGCCTGTTTTCGGCCGGCTGCTGCTGCCAGACGGTCACCACCCCCAACGTGATCCCCGGAAGCGCGCTGGATCGCGGGCGGCAATACACCAGGCTCTTCTACGATGGCGACGCGGACCGGCTCTGGGAGCAGTTCTCGCCCGGGATGCGCCAGCTCTTCGGGACCCCGGCGGGGGTGCGGGAGTTCGCCGCCCAGGTGCGGCGTGACCTGGGCACCGAGCGCCAGGTGCTGGACGAGCAGACGATCGCCTGGCTGGGCCGCGACCTGTACCACCGCGCCGCGTCGTTCACCGGCACCAGCGGCCCGGTGTGGATCGAGTGGACGATGAGCGTCGCCGGCGTCATCGAGGGGTTCGAGGTGAAGCCGGGTGTGCCCGAGGCGCCCACGCGCTTCCTCAACTACACCACGCGCACCGAGCTGCGCCTGCCGTTCACCGGCGACTGGTTCGTGGTGTGGGGCGGGCGCAGCACCTTTCTGAACTACCACGCCGCCGCGGCCGACCAGCGCTTCGCCTACGACTTCCTGGTGGTGCGGGATGGGAGCACCTTTGCGGGCGATGCGGCGCTCAACGAGAGCTACCACTGCTTCGGCCAGCCGATCGTGGCCCCCGCGGCCGGCGTGGTGAGGGCGGCGGCGGATGGGATCGAGGACAACCGCCCGGGCGTGATGAACGCGCGCGAGCCGCTGGGGAACCACGTGGTGCTGGACCACGGCAACGGCGAGTTCTCCTTCCTGGCGCACCTCCAGCGCGGGAGCGTCGCGGTGCAGCCGGGGCGCGAGGTGCGCGCGGGCGAGGTGATCGGGCGGTGCGGCAACAGCGGCAACTCCACCGAAGCGCACCTGCACTACCACCTGCAGAACACGGGCGTCTTCGGCGCCGGCGAGGGGCTCCCGGCGCCCTTCACGAGCTACTTCGCCTACGCGCAGCCGGTGGACCGCGGCGAGCCCACGCGCGGCCAGCACATCCGCCCGCGCTGACCGGCGTCGGTTGACATCCACCCGGCCGGGCGCAGATTCGGGGAACCACGACACACCCGTGGCTCTCTCCTGCGTCTCCGCGCCCGTGCGTAAGACCGCGGTTCGCCGTCCTGGAAGCACACCAAGGCCATGGCCTCCGAAGTCCTGATCGTCCTCGCCCTGCTCGTACTCAACGGCGTCTTCGCCATGAGCGAGATCGCCGTGGTCTCCGCCCGCAAGACGCGCCTGCAGCAGCGCGCCGAGGCCGGCGACCCGGGGGCCCGCCGCGCCCTGGCCCTGGCGGAGGAGCCGTCGCGCTTCCTGGCCACGGTGCAGGTGGGGATCACGCTGGTGGGCGTGCTGGCCGGCGCCTTCGGCGGCGCGCGCCTGTCCGAGCCGCTCGCGCGCTACTTCGCGGGGGTGCCCGCGGTCGCGGAGTACGCGAATGGCCTCGCGCTGGGCCTGGTGGTGCTCGCCATCACCTACCTGTCGCTCATCATTGGCGAGCTGGTGCCCAAGGAGATCGGGCTGGGGCACCCGGAGCGCATCGCGGCGATGGTGGCCGCGCCCATGCACCTGCTGTCGCGCGTGGCGGCGCCGCTGGTGTGGGTCCTCACCTTCTCCACGCGCGTCGTCCTTCGCGTGCTGCGCGTCACCAAGAACACCGACGCCGCCGTCACCGACGCGGACGTCGCGGCGCTGCTGGAGGAGGCCACCGAGTCGGGGGTGATCCACGAGGCGGAGCAGGACCTGGTGGAGCGCGTCTTCTGGCTGGGCGACCGGCGCGTGGCGGACCTCCACACCCCGCGCCACCGCGTCGCCTGGGTGGACGAAGCGGACGACGAGACCGCGGTGCGCGCCAGGATGATCGCACAGCCGAGCGACATCTACCTGGTGTGCCGCGGCGGGCTGGACCGCGTGGCGGGCGCCGTGCGCGTGCGCGACCTGTGGGAGCAGGCCGTCCGCGGCGAGCCGATGGACATCCAGGCGGCGCTCCAGCAGCCGCTCTTCGTGCCTGAGAACACGCGCGCCCTGCACATGCTGGAGCTCTTTCGCGAGAGCCCGGCCGGCGTGGCCGTGGTGGTGGACGAGTACGGGGGCGTGCAGGGGGTGCTCACCCGCGACGACCTGATGGAGGACGTGGCGTGGGAGACCGCCCCCACCGACCCGCACGTGGTGCGGCGCGACGACGGCAGCTGGCTGGTGGACGCGGGGATGTCGGTGGACGACTTCCGCGAGGCGATGGGGCTGCACGAGCGGCGCGATGAGGAGCGCGTCGGCTACCGCACCGTGGGCGGGCTTATCGTCACGCACCTGGGCCGCATTCCGCTCGTGGGGGAGCACGTGGAGAGCGAGGGGCTGCGCCTGGAAGTGGTCGACATGGACGGGCCGCGCGTCGACAAGGTGCTGGTCGCCCCGGCCGCCGGCGCGCCGTAAGAACGGATCATGCACAGCCTTGTCTCCGTCCCAGGAAACGCACTCCCGTTCCCGAGCCGCTACTCGTGACCGAACCCGATCCCGCCCCCTCCGGCAGCGCGGAGTTCTACCGCAGGCAGCTGGACGCGGTGGCGGAGAATGCCACTCTGGCGCTCTTCATCATGGACGAGCACCAGCGCTGCTCGTACATGAACCCCGCCGCGGAAAGGCTCACCGGCTTCCGCCTGGAGGAGCTGCAGGGGAAGGAGCTTCACTACTACATCCACCACACCCGGCCGGACGGGTCGCACTACCCGCTGGAGGAGTGCCCCATCGACCAGGCCTTTCCGCAGGACATGCGGGAGCAGGGGGAGGAGGTCTTCGTCCACAAGGACGGCCACTTCTACCCGGTCGCCTTCACGGCCTCGCCCATCCGCCAGGGCGGGCGCACGGTGGGGACGATCATCGAGGCCCGCGACATCGGCGAGGAGCGGCGCGAGCGCGTGGAGCGCGAGCGGCTGCTCCGCGACCTGGCGGCGGCCAACGAGGAGATGGCGCGCGCCAACCGCGAGCTGCTGGAGCGCGCCGAAGCGGTGGAGCGCGTGCAGCGCCTGGCCCAGGAGGCGCACGCCGCGCTGGACGCCTTCCACGACGCCGCGCCCCTCCCCGCCGGGCTGGTGGATCGCGATCTCCGCTACCGCAGCATCAACGCCGCCCACGCTGCCTTTTACGGCCTGGAGCGCGAGCAGGTGCTGGGGAAGACCCTGCACGAGCTGGTGCCCGCGTACGCCGAGCGCGTGGAGGGCAACTTCCGCCGGGTGCTCGAGACGGGGGAGCCGATCCACAACCTGGAGGCGGTGGTCCCCAGCCTCGCGACCGGCGAGGAGCGGGCCGTGCTCCTCAACTACTTTCCCGTGCGCGGCGCGGACGGGGAGGTGAGCGGGGTGGGGTTCATTGGGATGGACGTCACAGACCTGCACCGCGCGGACCGGGAGCGGCGGGAGCAGGCCACCACGGTGGAGACGCTGCACCGCGTGGGCCAGGCGCTCGCCAGCGAGCTGGGGCTGGAGCGCATCGTACAGGTGGTGACCGACGCGGCCACGGAGCTGACGGGGGCGCAGTTCGGCGCCTTCTTCTACAACGTGGTGAGCGAGCGCGGCGAGTCGTACACCCTCTACACCATCTCCGGCGTGCCGCGCGAGGAGTTCTCGCGCTTCCCCATGCCGCGCGCCACCGAGGTGTTCGGCCCCACCTTTCACGGCGACGGGGTGGTGCGCAGCGACGACATCACCCTGGACCCGCGCTACGGCAAGAACGCCCCCTACCGCGGGATGCCGGAGGGGCACCTTCCGGTGCGCAGCTACCTGGCCGTGCCGGTGATCAGCCGCACGGGGGAGGTGGTGGGCGGCCTCTTCTTCGGCCATTCGGAGCCGGGGCGCTTCTCCGAGCGCAGCGAGCACCTGGCCGTGGGGATCTCGGGATGGGCCGCCGTGGCGATGGACAACGCCCGCCTGTACGAGGCGGAGCACCGCGCCCGCGCGGAGGCCGAGCGCGCCAACCGCGTCAAGAGCGAGTTCCTGGCGACGATGAGCCACGAGCTGCGCACTCCGCTCAACGCCACCATCGGCTACGCGGAGCTCCTCCTGGCCGGGATCCCGGAGCCGATCCCCGTCGCGGCGCAGGAGCAGGTGCGGCGCATCGCGCTCAGCGGACGCCACCTGCTGGAACTGATCGAGGAGATCCTCACCTTCTCGCGGCTGGAGGCGGGGGAGGAGCGGGTGGACCCCGGTCCCATCGACCTCAAGACGCTGTTGCACGAGGCGCAGGCGCTCACCGAGCCGCTGGCGCTGGCCAAGGGGATCGCCTTCGAGTGCCATGCCCCCGCCGAGCCAGGCACCCTGGTGAGCGACCGCCGCAAGCTGCTCCAGATCCTGCTCAACCTGCTGGGCAACGCCGTCAAGTTCACCGACGCCGGCACGGTGCAGCTCACCCTGCTGGAGGTGGGCGGCGAGGCCGTCTTCCGCGTTTCGGACACCGGCCCCGGGATCGCGGCGGAGCACCTGGAAAAGGTGTTCGACCCCTTCTGGCAGGTGCACGCCGGCCCCACACGGACGGCCGGGGGCACGGGCCTGGGCCTGAGCGTCACCCGCCGCCTCGCCCGCCTCCTGGGCGGCGACGTGGAGCTGGAAAGCGAGGTGGGCCGCGGCAGCACCTTCACGGTGCGCGTGCCGCTGGCGTAGGGGGCGCGGGCCCCCTCCCCCGCTCGTCACCTCGCGGCCCCTCCCCCAAAACTACCTGGGGGAGGGGCGGTGGCGTGCATCTGTGCGGGCGGCGCGGTGCGTCGTGAGTCCCTGCGGGCCTGCCGCCCTTGCCCCGCCTGAACTCATTGCACCGCCGCCGTGGGAGCCGCCCCACGTAGGACACGCAGCTCCGCCCCTATGCCGTTGGGTGCGGGAGGCAGGAAGCGGAGCGCATGCAGGCACGGGCGCGATGAATCGCGCCCCTACGGGATGTGTGCGCCCCGCTGGGATCCATGCGTACGCCCCTCCCTCAGGCAGTTATTGGGGGCGGGGCCGCGAGTTGACGAGCGGGGGAAGGGGCCGCCCTCAGAGCCCCCCCAGCTCCTCCGACAGCGTGCGCGACACGCTCGACCAGTCGTAGCGATCCCGCGCCACGCGAAAGAGCGCTTCCTTGTGGCGCTCGCCCATCTCCAGCGCGATGGGGACGTGGCGGACGATGTCGGCCACGGTGCGCTCGGGGGAGGGGTCCAGCTTCATCGCCTCGGCGGCCTCGGGGGGGAGCACGGTGGCCACCGAGTCGATGCTGGCCTTCATCCCGCCGAAGTAGGTGCCCAGCGGGAAGGCGCCGCTCGCGAGTGCCTCCAGGAAGACGAGCGGGCCCGCTTCCTTGACCACCGACGGGAAGACGGCGGCGTCGCAGCAGGGGAAGAGGTAGCGCAGCTCGGCGTGGGTCAGGTAGCCGGTAAAGATCACGCGGTCGCGGCGCACGTGGCGCTGGCCGGCGTCGAAGTAGGCATCCAGCTCGCCGCGCTCGCGCAGGTTGTCCATGAAGCGCGCGACTTTGGTGAGCTCGGTGGAGCCGCCCTCGCCCTCGGGGTCGCCCTCCATCTCTCGGCCGCGGGCCACGATGTCCGCGAAGACGCCGCGCGCCCCGTGCTCCAGCGCCCAGAGCATCGCCTCCAGCGGCTCGCGCAGGGGGCCGTGGCCCACCACCACCAGCCGCATCTCGGGATTGCGCTCCAGGAGGAGGGGAAGGGCCGCGACCACCTCCTGCACTCCCTTGGCCGAAATCAGGCGGCCGACGTAGAGCAGCGTGGGCTCGCGCTCCCAGTCCACGCCGGCCAGCTTCGTCTCCAGCTCCGCGTCGGGGAGCTTGGCGACGTAGCCGCGCCCGGCCGCCAGCGCCTCATCCAGCGCCGCGCCGGTCAGGTCGCCGCGCAGGGCCGCGAGCATGGCGTCGAGCTGCGCCGGGGTGCGGCCGCGGTCGAGGCCGGCGAGCGACTCGCGGAGCTGGGCGGCCTTGCGGGGACGCTCCGCGCGCGCGACGGGCTCGAACTGGCTGGTGTCCACGCCCAGGTGCAGGTCCACCATCTTCTCGTCCAGCCCGGGTACGCTGGTGAAGACGGTGCTCACCCGCCCGCGCATCTCGGAGCCGATCACGAAGATGCGACCCGCCGCCGTGAACGCCTCCGTCGCCAGGCGCAGGAAGCGCTCGTCGCGTTTGACGGCGTACTCCAGCGCGCTGCCGTGCGGCATGATGGAGAACGGAATCCCCTCCGACGCTCCCACGCGCTGCGCCACCACGGACATGAGCACGGCGTGGTTGGCGTGCATGGCCGTGATCCCGTTCTCGCGCACGATGCGGGTGAGCGCGCGGACGTTGCGCTCCATGTACGAATCGATCGCCGCGTCGTCCAGGTCCACCATGGGGACGACGTTGGTGAACTCCTCGTACTTGTCCCACACGTACACCGGCAGCGTGTCGCCCAGTACCGGCTTGTGCAGGATGCAGCAGCCGGGGTGCTCGCCCGCGCCGCGCTGATAGAAGGTTGCGACGCTGCCGTCGGGGTGGTAGTGGCGCGCTTCGGAGATGAAGGGGTAGCGCTCGGGATGGTTCTCCTGCGCCATCAGGTGGACCGTCTCCCCCTGGCGGCAGAGCGACTCCACGACGGAGCGCGTCCACAGGTTGCTTCCGGAGCCTTCCAGCAGGTACCCGTGCAGGATGCAGATCATGGCGCTCTCTCGCGGCGTGGTGGGGGGCGGGACGTCCGCCCGGGTCGCAAGAGCGCGGCCAGCCGCTGGATCGCATGTTGCGGTCGGGGCGGCCGAACCTTCTACCGGATACGCCGATGCAGTCCATCGTCCAGCTGGTGGGGCCGGAGCGTACCGTCGAGATGTTCGGCGTGCGGCTCATCGGGATGAACGCCGAGACCGGCCGCAAGCTGCTGATGTCGCTGGCTGTGCTCGTGCTGGTGTGGGCGCTGGGGAGGGGTTTGAAGGCCCTGATCCGGGCGTCTCAGCGCAGGCGCCGCGACGTGCGGGCCCGGTTCTGGTCCGACCACGCGGTCAGCATCGGCACCACGATCATCGTCATCCTGGTCCTGGTGTCCATCTGGTTCGACGATCCAAAGGGTCTGGCGATGCCGGCCGGGCTGCTGACGGCGGGGCTGGCGGTGGCGCTGCAGCGGGTGATCACGGCGGTGGCGGGGTACTTCGTGATCCTCAGCGGGCGCATCTTCAACGTGGGCGACCGCATCGTGATGGGCGGCGTGCGCGGCGACGTGATCGCGCTGGGCTTCACGCGGACCAAGATCATCGAGATGGGGCAGCCGCCCCCGGTGCAAAAGGACGAGCCCGCCATGTGGGTGGGAGCGCGGCAGTACACGGGGCGCATCGTCACGGTGACCAACGACAAGATCTTCGACGAGCCCGTCTACAACTACACGCGCGAGTTTCCCTTCATCTGGGAGGAGATGCGCATTCCCGTGCGCTACCAGGACGACCGGGCGCGCGCGGAGGCGATCATCCTGGAGGCCGCGCGGCGCCACACGGTGGAGGTCACCGAGCGCGGGAGCGCGGCGCTCGCAAGGCTCCAGCGCCACTACCGCATCGAGGCGGCGGACCCGGAGCCGCGCACCACGCTGCGCCTGACGGACAACTGGCTGGAGATCACGGTGCGCTTCCTGGCGCCCGACCACGGCGTGCGTGCCCTCAAGGACGCCATCGCCCGCGACATCCTGGACGGCTTCGATGCCGCGGGGATGGGGTTGGCGTCCGCGACGTACGAGATCGTGGGGGTGCCGGAGCTGCGGGTGGCGCCCTCACCCCCCCGTCCCCCCTCTCCCAGACCGCTGGGAGAGGGGGGAGATCGCGTCGATTAGCGAGGCGGGTCGGCGAGGGTGGGGCGGCGTGTGTCGGCTTGCGCCGCTACTTCAGGGCGTAGAGGTAGGCGGCGATGTCGCGGGCTTCTTCTTCGGTGACGCCCAGGTTCGGCATGGCGGTCTTGGGCTCGATGCCCGGGGGGTCCTGGATCCACTTCACCATGTGGTCAGGCGTGTTGGTGAGCACGCCGGCGATGTACATGCGGCCCACGATCCCGCCGAGCGGAGGGCCCGCGGCGCCGTGCGCGCCCTGGATGCCGGGGATGGTGTGGCAGGCGTTGCAGCCGTAGCGCCGGATCTGCTCCCGTCCCGCGTGCGGGTCGCCGCGGGTGAGGGCGGCGGCCTCCTCCATCGCCTTCTTGTCCGGCCCGCCGCCGCACGCGGAGAGCGCGAGCGCCGTCAGCAGGAGCATCCGTCGACTGAATCGCATCGGTCTGACTCCTCAGGTGGGCCGCAGCAGTGCGCGGTCCTGCCAGCGCGCCGCCTTCCGCTCAGACTCGCGCATCCACGCCGCCACCAGCGCCAGCCCCGCCACCAGGTAGCTGGCGCCTGCGGGAATCCACATGATCAGCCCCGCGAGCTGCTGATCCTCCAGCGGCGTCAGCCCCCACGCCGCGCCCGCCGCGCCGTATTCAGGGTACCAGGGCGCGCGCGCAAAGGTCAGCAGCGCTCCCAACCCGCCGCTGTGCATCGCCGTGGCGAAGAGGTAGAAGACCGCGGCGCCGTACCCCATCCGCCCCTCGCGCCCGTGCACCAGCGCCCACCAGAAGAGGAGCCCGGTGCCCAGGAAGCTGGCGTGCTGCAGCGTGTGCATCCATTCGCTGGTGAGCGTCGCCTGATACGGGCCAGGGATGTGCCAGAGCCAGAGCGCGGCCGCGTGCAGGGCGAACGCCGCGAACGGCGCGGTAACGAACCGCCACCCCGCGCGCACCGCCTGCCGCCGCGCCCCGGCCCCCGCCGCGCGCCGCCAGCTCATGGGGAGCGCCCACAGAAACGGGAGCATCGGCCTCCCCAGCACCAGCAGCGGCGCGGCGAGGGCCATCAGGAGTTCGTGCTGCACCATGTGCGCGGAAAAGAGCACCCCACCCAGCGGGTGCAGCGGCGACACCATCGCCACGGCCAGCGTGACCCATCCCGCCGCGAAGCACCCGGCCTCCCACCGCCGCACGCCGCGCCCCACCCCCGAACGCCGCCAGAGCCGCTCCGTCCCCCGCGAGTAAAGCCACGCGCTCAAAAAGAGCGCCGCCACCACCCCCGGATCGAACGCCCACGCCGTCCACAGGTCGTGCGGCGCCAGCGGCCGCCCCGTGTGCGCCCACCCCGGCGACGGCGCCAGGAGCAGGAGGAGGAGCAGGGCGGCGGGACCCCTCCCCCCGGCCCCCGCCCGCGGGGGCGCAGGGCGGGGGAGGGGGAGAACACCGTGTGCGCGCCGGCATCCCGCGGACCCGCCCCCTCTCTCGATGACGTGAGGGCGCAGCCCTCTCCCGTTATCGGGAGAGGGGGCAGCGAGGAACGAGCGGGGGTGAGGGCCCGCCATCAGATCCCCATGCACGGGTTCAGGAACCAGCTCGCCACCCACTGGGCCAGGATCGCCAGCGCGAACAGCGGGCTGCCCAGGAGCCCCATGGCGGCCATGAAGCGGCTGCGGGGGATGGCGCCGGGGCCTTCGCCCGGCCAGACGCCGCCGGCGCGCCGCCACTCCCGCCAGGCCACCACGCCCCCCGCCGCCGCGATCGCGAATGTGGCGAGGCTCACCAGGTGGAGCGGAAGGACGCCGCCGTTCTCGCACTCCAGGCGCACCAGCGAGTACTGGACGTTCAGCCCCAGCATCCACGCCACCGGCCCCGCGAGCACGGCGAACCAGAGCGCCGCAATCGCGCGCCCCCCTCGCACCCGCCCGGCTTCCTCCGTCGTATCCACCATCCTCGCCCCCGTTCCGTTGCACCCGCCCCCAGCGCCACACCACCCCCCGCCCTCCGCGCCGCATTCTCCCCCTCCCCCGCCCCCGCCCGCGGGGGAGGGGGCACCTCACAGCACCCGCGGCCCCCAGTAGATGACCAGGTACACCGGCACCCACGCGAGCGAGAGGAAGTACTGGTAGAACGCCGCGTCGGCCACGTCCGGATAGTGCTTCCGCAGCGCGCGGCCGGACAAAAAGAGCGCCGCGAGCGTCCCCGTCTCAAAGAAATCGACCACGATGAGCGTGGCGTGCAGCACCACCACGCCCCACGCGGCCGAGGCGTAGGCGTGCGCGTCCCAGCGCACGTTGAGCGCCAGCAGCTCCCACCAGCGCAGCACGTTCACCACCAGCGTCAGCGCGCAGGCGATCAGGAGACCGCGCGCCACCCCGCGCCGGTCGAAGCGCTTCGCCGCCTTCCCCGCGGCGTGCATGGGCGCCATCACCAGCAGGAGGAGCACGGTGTTGATGGTGGGGATCAGCAGCTCCGGGTTGGGAGTGCGCCCCGGCGGCCATCCCATCTCGCCGGTACGCAGGTAGAAGTAGGCCGCCACCATCAGCACCAGGGTGAACCCCTCGATCACCATGAAGCCGACCGTCCCCCACCACAGGAGCGACCGGTGGCCAAAGACGACCTTGGGGAGGCCGGAAACGTCCAGCACACTGCGCTCGGCGCTCATGCGGGCTCCTCTCCCTCGGTGCGCGGGCCATCGTGGTCATCCTGCGTCGTCATCCACACCAGCAGGGCGGGGAAGAGGAGCGCGGGGCCCACCACGAACGCCCACGTGGTGAAGATGCCGCCGATGAACGTCACCCCCACGGCAAGCGCGCAGAGCAGCGGCGCGATGCTGGGGCCGGGGTGCTCGTAGCGCGCGTCGGGCTCCGCGTCGAGCACGGTGGTGAGCAGGACCTCGGGGCGGCGCGTTCCCATCCCCGTGACCACGGGCCGGTCGGGGGTGCGCTCCCACAGCGCGTACAGCCCCTGCACCACCGGGATGTGGAGGAAGTTGTAGGCGGGCGGCGGCGACGCGGTGCCCCACTCCAGCGTGTGCGAGCCCCACGGGTCGTCGCCGGCCGGCGCGCCGCGGCGCGCGCTGGTGAAGACGTTCGCCAGGAAGGTCAGGATCCCCGCCGCCATCAGCGCCGCGCCCACGGTGGCCATCAGGTTGAGCGGCGCCCACCCCGCCTCCACCGGATAGGTGTACACGCGGCGCGTCATCCCCATGAACCCCAGGAAGTGCATGGGGAAGAAGGTGACGTTCATCCCCACGAAGAAGAGCCAGAAGTGCACCTTCCCCAGCGTCTCGGAGAGCATCCTCCCCATCACCTTGGGGAACCAGTAGTAGAAGGCGCCGAAGAGCGGGAAGACGAAGGCGCCGATCTGCACGTAGTGAAGGTGCGCCACCACGAAGTAGGTGTCGTGCGCCTGCTGGTCGAAGGGCACCGAGGCCACCATCACCCCCGTGATCCCTCCGCACACGAACAGGACGATGAAGCCGATGACGAAGAGGAGCGGTGTGGCGAACCGCGGCCGCCCCGCCCACAACGTCGCGATCCAGCAGAAGATCTGGACGCCGTTGGGGATCGCGATCATCAGCGACGCCGCCGTGAAGAAGCTCTGCCCGAGCTGCGGCAGCCCCGTGGTGAACATGTGGTGCACCCACAGCCCGAACGCCAGGAACCCCGTCGCCACCAGCGAGAGCACCAGCGGCGTGTGGCCGAACATCTTGCGCCGCGCGAAGACGGGGATGATCTCGGACACGAATCCCGTGGCGGGGATGAACATGATGTAGACTTCGGGGTGCCCAAAGAACCAGAACAGGTGCTGCCAGAGGAGCGGATCGCCCCCCTCCGCCGGGTTGAAGAAGTGCGTGCCGATCAGCCGGTCCATGGCGAGCATCATGCTGGCCAGCGCCACCGAGGGCATGGCGAAGAGGATCACCACCGCCGTCACCAGGATCGACCACACGTACAGCGGCAGCCGGTTGAGCGACATCCCCGGCGCGCGCTGCTTGAGGATGGTGACGATCAGCGTCACCGCCGCCACCAGCGACGCGATCTCGGTAAAGGTCACGGTCTGCGCCCACACGTCGATCCGCTTCCCCGGCGAATACTGCGGCCCGGAGAGGGGGACGTAGTTGAACCACCCCGCGTCCGGCCCCGTGTTGAGGATGAAGCCGGAGTACAGCAGCACCCCGCCGATGAGGTACGTCCAGTAGCCGAACGCGTTGAGGCGGGGGAAGGCGACGTTGCGCGTCCCCACCATCAGCGGCACGAAGTAGAGCGCCACCGCAATCTGCACCGGCACCCCGAACAGGAACATCATCGTGGTGCCGTGCATGGTGAACAGCTGGTTGTACTGGTCTGGCGACAGCAGCCCGTTCTCCGGCCGGGCGAGCTGGATGCGCATGACCATCGCCTCCAGCCCGCCGAGCAGGAAGAAGATGAAGGCGGTGGCGATGTAGCGCTTCGCGATGGACTTGTGGTCCACTGCGACGAGCCACCCCCAGAAGCCGGGCTCTGGTCGCCAGCTCCGCTCCATCTCCGCCCGCCCGCCGGCGTCGAGAAGGCTGGCCGTGGCGTGGGCTTCGGTGTGGGCCAAGGGAGGTCTCCGGACGGAAGAAAGTGCGTTAGTGCGTCGTAGGGGCGCGATTCATCGCGCCCGTGCCGCTGACCCACACCAAACCCATAGGGGCAGACCTGCGTGTCTGCCCGCCGCCGCCGATGCCCCGGGCGCCGCTACCCGGAGCGGATGAATTCGCCGCTGGAACCACACGAAGTCCGCCTCCGCGGACTGGCGCGGAGAGGCAGGCCCTTACGCCTCGGGCATTCCCGTCTTTTTGTCATCCTGAGCGAAGCGCTTCCCCGTGGCGCGAGCGAAGGATCTACTGGGCGTGCCGAGGGGCTCGTCATCACCCGCCGACCTCTTGCCACGCCGGCTAGATCCTTCGGTCGCCGCAGGAGTACGGCCTGGAGCGGCAGACATCCGTTGCGCGGCTCTCTCAGGATGACGTCACGGGGGGCTGTCCCTCCATTCCCCATTCCTCACTCCCTACTTCAGGCTCTCCAGATAATCCAGCAGCGCCTGCAGCTCATCGCCGGCGAGTTGGTTCGGCGGCATGCGGGTGCCGGGCTTGATGCGCTGCGGGTCCAGCACCCACCCGGCCAGGTGGCCGCGCGTGTTGGGGATGGCGCCCGAGGCCAGCGTGCGGCGGCTCGCCAGGTGCGTCAGGTCCGGGCCGATGCGGCTGTTGGCCGGCGTGCCCCGGATCGTGTGGCACATCGCGCACTGCTTCGACAGGAATACCTGCTGCCCCTTCTGCTGCACCGAGTCGGCCGGGGGCGGGGCGCTGCGGAGCTGCGCCTCGTACCACGCGGCGAAGCGGTCCGGCGGCTCCGCGATCACCAGGAAGTTCATCTTGGCGTGCTGAAGGCCGCAGAACTCCGCGCACCGCCCGCTGTACACCCCCGGCTCGTCCGCGCTGAAGTAGGTGGTGCCGCCGTAGCCGGGGATCAGGTCGATCTTGCCGTGGAGGTTCGGCGCCCAGAACGAATGGATCACGTCGCGCGACTGCACCTCCAGCCGCACCTTGCGCCCCACGGGGATGTGGATCTCGTTGGCCGTCGACACCCGGCGGCTGTACAGCGGGTCCTGGTACTCCACCGACCACCACCACTGGTGCCCCGTCACGCGGATGGTCATGGCGCTGGAATCCGCGAAGGCCGCCAGCGCCCGCCCCGTGTAGAAGTTGTAGACCAGCAGCACCAGCAGGATGGCCGTGGTGGCCGCCACCGAGCCGCCCACCCACCACGCCATCCGCCGCTCCGCCTCGGGCCCGGCGGCGCTCTCCTCGCGCTGCTTGCCGCGCCACAGCGCGTAGAAGAGGAAGCCCACCACCACCACGAAGACGGCCGTGCCGAGCCAGGTGAGGAACCAGATCATGTCGCTGATCCGCTCCGCCTGCGGGCCCACGGGGTGCGTGGCCGAGAACTGGCGCTCGCACCCCGCCAGGAGCACGGCCGCCGCGCATGCGTGGGGACGAAGGCGCGTGCTCACGGGAGCTGGCGCTGGGGTGCGGCGTCGGTCACGGGGCGGGCCTCCTGCATGTGGTCCGCGCGCGCCGGCCAGGTGTCCGGCGGGGTGAGGCCGCTCAGCGTGCGCACGTACGACACGAGCTGCCAGATCTGCCCCTGGTCGATGCGCCCGCGGAAGGCGGGCATCCCGTTGGGGCGCCCCTCCACGATGGTGGCGAAGACGTTCTCCGGGTCACTCCCGTAGATCCACTCGTCGTCGTTCAGCGGCGGCCCCATCCCCCCGCCGCCGCCGGCGGAGTGGCACCCGGCGCAGTTGTACTGCTCGTAGAAGGTCTGCCCCTGACCAACCGTGAACCGGTTTTCCTGGTACGCGCCCACCGACGGGTCCGGCGTCTTGGGGCCGGCCTGCAGCTCCGTCGTCTGCACCGCGGGAAAGGGCGATGCGCCCGGCGGCGTCTCGCGCGACGGACGCTCCTCCCGCTCGCACCCCGCGAGCACTCCCGCCAGGCAGACCCAAACCAGCGCCATCGATCGCATCGTTCTCCCCCCGGTCATGGCTTCGCGCGGCGGCCAGCCCGCGGCACTCCGTATTCGTCCAGGATGGCCTCCACCTCCGCGCGGCGGCGGGCGAGGATCGCCTCCACCTCTTCCTTGAGCTTCACGTCCTCCCGCCGCACCCCCATCGAGATGTCGAACACGAAGGGGAGGAAGGGAAGGTCGATCTGCGGCGAGACGGGTACGACCTCCAGCGGCACCCCGGCACGCGGCGCGAAGTAGCCGGCCAGCGGCCCCCACACCACCGCCACGTCGATCTCCTTCCGCGCCAGCGCCGTCAGGATGTCGGCCGGCGGGTTGGGCTTGGAGTAGTCGCCGTACAGCGTGTAGCCCCGCACGTTGCGGATGATGCCGCGGGTGCCGAGCGCGTGGGCGGGCGGCGTGTTGGAGTAGTCGTCGCCCACCAGGTGCACGCCGATCTTGACCCGCTTCAGCACCGGATCGTCGAACGAGCGCACCTCGAACCCCGCGTCCCTTCGGTAGACGAAGACGTAGGTGGAGCGGTAGTACGGCCGCGTGGGGAGGGCGAGCTCAAACCCACTGGGCACCCCCATCACCAGGTCGCACTCCCCGGCGCGCAGGGTGTTGCGGATGAAGCCGCGCCGCTGCGCCCACCAGGTGTACTTGACCCGCGCCCCCATGTCGCGCGCCACCAGCTCCGCCAGCCGGTTCTCGAACCCCTCGCCCTTTTCGTTGGAGAAGGGGAGGTTGTTGGGATCGGCGCACACCCGGAGCTCCCGCGAGGGTTTCGCCTGCGTCTCGGCGCACGCGGCGAGGAGGGGGAGGAGGAGGAGCAGGAGCAGGCGCCGGAGGGGGCCCTCACCCCCGCTCGTTCCTCGGGGGGTGAGGGCCTCAGGGAAGCGCGAACACATACAGCGTCCCTCCCTTTTCCGTGTACTCCGGCAGGTCGCTCATGGCGCCCACGAAGCCCCCCGCCGCGGACTTGTCCTCGGGCGAGAGGTCGCCGGAGACGATGGCGCCGGGCCACCCGCCCACGCCGTCAAAGATCGCCACGTACTGCTTGCCGTCCGGGCCGCGAAAGGTGACCGGCTGGCCGATGATGCCCGAGCCGGTGCGGAACTGCCAGAGGATCTTTCCCGTGGTGGCGTCGACTGCCCTGAACCAGCGGTCCATGGTGCCGTAGAACACCACGTCGCCCGCCGTGGCCAGGGCGCCGCTCCACACGGGGAAGCGCTCGCGGATCTTCCACGCGGCGCGCCTCCGCACCGGGTCCCATGCCGTGAACTCGCCGCGGTGGCCGCCGGGGCCCGCGTACATGGTGACGTTGGCGCCCACGTACGGAGTGCCGGCGATGTAGTTGGCCTCCAGCGCCTCGTAGTCCATGCACAGGTTGTTGTGCGGGACGTAGAGGAGCCCGGTGCGCGGCGAGAACGACATCGGCTGCCAGTCCTTGGCGCCGGGCGCGCTGGGGCAGATCCCGCGCACCACCGTCCCCAGCCGCGGAGTGGCGGTGGGGTTGGGCTGGTACGCGCCCGTCTTCAGGTCCACGCCCTTGGAGGAGGTGATGTGGACGAAGGGGTCGGCCGAGAGCACCTGTCCGGTGGCGCGGTCCAGCACGTACATGTAGCCGTTCCGCTCCGCCCGCACGATCACCTTGCGCGTGCGACCGCCGATGGGGAGGTCGAGAAGGACGTTCTCGTTGACGCCGTCGTAGTCGTGCACGTCGTGCGGGCTCCACTGGTAGAACCAGCGCGCCTCGCCCGTATCCGGGTCGCGGGCAAAGATCCCGGCCGTCCACTTGTTGTCGCCCGGGCGCTGCTCGGGGTTCCAGGGGCCGGGGTTGCCCGTGCCGTAGAAGATCAGGTCCAGCTCGGGATCGTACGAGATCCACCCCCACACCGTGCCGCCCCCCGTCTCCCACGCGCCGGGAGGCCAGCTCGTGACGCCCAGGTCCTTGCCGCGGTCCTGGGCGTAGTGCGGCTTGAAGTTGGGGCCGATCAGCACGTCCGCGTCAGGCCCCGTGCTGTACGCGCGCCAGGCGGTGCGGCCCGTGGCGGCGTCCAGGGCGGTGAGCCAGCCGCGCACCCCCATCTCGCCGCCGCTGTTCCCCACCAGCACCTTCCCCTTCACCACCAGCGGGGCCATGGTCATGGTCTCGCCGCGATTGATGTCGCCGATGCGGACGCGCCACGCCTCGGCCCCGGTGGCGGCATCGACGGCGACCACCTGGTTGTCCAGCGTGTTGAAGAAGATGCGCCCGTCCGCGTAGGCGGCGCCGCGGTTCACCTTGTCGCAGCAGGCCACCCCCTGCGCCGCGGTCTGCACCGGCGGCTTGTAGTGCCACTTCACCGGCGCGCCCGGCTTGGTGAGGTCGAGCGCGAAGAGCTCGTTGGGGAAGGGGCTCACCCAGTACAGGGTGCTTCCCACCACCAGCGGCGCCCCCTCGTGCCCGTAGAAGTTCCCATCCGAGAAGGTCCAGGCCAGCCGCAGCCCCTTCACGTTGCCGCGGTTGATCTCGCCCAGCCCGCTGAACCTCGTGCTGGCGTAATCGCGCGCCGGCATCACCCACTGCCCGTCCTCCACCACCGGCGCGTTCCGCGGCGTCGCGGGGAACATCGTCCGCAACGCAGGCCACTCCCCCGGTTTCTCCTTGGCGCCGTACTCGCCGGACATGTCGTGCTCGATGCACCCCGCCGCCAGGACGATGACAAGAGTGCGTAAGTGCGTGAGTGCGTGAGTGCGCCGGAAAACCGGGGCACCCCAATGCACTGACGCACTCACGCACTCACGCATTTTCTTCATGGCAGCGCGAACACGTAAAGGGTCCCGCCCCGCGTGGTGGCCTGCGGGAGGTCGCGCATGGCGCCCGCGAAGCCGAGCGCCACGGTGCTGTCCTCGGGGTTCGCCATCCCCGCCACGATGGCGCCCGGCCAGCCGCCCACGCCGGAGAGGATGGCGACGTACTGCTTGCCGTCCGGCGCGCGGTAGGTGATGGGCTGGCCGATGATCCCCGACTCGGTCTTGAACTGCCAGAGGAGGCGCCCATTCCGCGCGTCCACCGCCTTGAACCACCCCTCCATCGTCCCGTAGAACACCACGTCGCCCGCCGTCGCCAGGGCGCCGCTCCACACGGGGAAGCGCTCGCGGATCTTCCACATGGCGCGGCGCCGCACCGGGTCCCACGCCGTGAACTCGCCGCGGTGGCCGCCAGGGCCCGCCTTCATCACCACGTTCATCCCCACGTAGGGCGTGCCCGCGATGTAGTTGGCCTCCACCGACTCCACGTCCATGCACAGGTTGTTGTGCGGGATGTAGAGGAAGCCGGTGCGGGGCGAGAAGGCGGTCGGCTGCCAGTCCTTGGCGCCGGGCGCGCTGGGGCAGATGTCGCGCACCGGCTGGGCCATGTGCGGATACTTGGCCATGTTCGGGATGTAGGTCCCCGTCTTCACGTCCACCCCCTTCGACGAGGTGATGTGGACGAAGGGGTCAGCGGAGAGCACCTGGCCGGTGGCGCGGTCCAGCACGTACATGTAGCCGTTCCGCTCCGCGCGCACGATCACCTTGCGCACCCGCCCGCCGATGGGGAGGTCGAGCAGGACGTTCTCGTTGACGCCGTCGTAGTCGTGCACGTCGTGCGGGCTCCACTGGTAGAACCAGCGCGCCTGCCCGGTGTCCGGATCGCGTGCAAAGATTCCGGCCGTCCACTTGTTGTCGCCGGGGCGCTGCTCGGGATTCCAGGGGCCGGGGTTGCCCGTGCCGTAGAAGATCAGGTCCAGCTCGGGATCGTACGAGATCCACCCCCACACGGTGCCCCCGCCCACGCGCCAGGTGGTGGAGGGCCAGCTGCTCACGCCCAGGTCCTTGCCGCGGTCCTGCGGGTAGAACGGCTTGAAGTCGGGGCCGATCAGCACCTCGCTGTCCGGCCCCGTACTGTACGCCCGCCACGCAACCTTGCCGCTCTCCGCATCCAGCGCGGTGAGCCAGCCGCGCACCCCCATCTCGCCGCCGCTGTTCCCCACCAGCACTTTGTCCTTCACCACCAGCGGGGCCATGGTCATGGTCTCGCCGCGGTTGATGTCGCCCAGCCGCGTGCGCCACACCTCCTTCCCCGTCTCCGCGTCCACCGCGACGGTCTGGTTGTCCAGCGTGTTGAAGAAGACCTTGCCAGCCGAGTACGCGGCGCCGCGGTTCACCACGTCGCAGCACGCCACGCCGGCCGCGGCGCGCAGCAGCGGCGGCGCGTACGTCCACTTCAGCTCGCCGCCCCGCGCCAGGTCGAGCGCGAAGAGCTGGTTGGGGAAGGGAGTGATGATGTACATCGTGCTCCCCACCACCAGCGGCGCCGCCTCGTGGCCGCGGCGGATCCCCGTCGAGAACATCCACGCCGGCTGCAGCCTGGCGACGTTCTGCGTGGTGATCTGCGCGAGGCCGCTGAAGCGCGTGCTCTGGTAGTCCTTGGCCGGGATCGTCCACTGCCCGTCCTCGGCGTAGGCGGCGGGGGCGATCCCCAGCGCGCGCCGCGCGGCCAGCGCCGTGGAGACCGGCGCCTCCGCCGGCTCGCCGCGCGAGCAGCCGAGCGCCGCCACGAGCAGGACGCACGTGCGGAGCGGCCGGAGGGGCCAGGGGCGGCCCGCCGGGAACCTTCGCCTCAACACGCCTCCCACAGAGTGAGCCGCATGGAGCGTCCGGCCTGAAAGGATGCTGCAGCCCGGGGAGCCGGGCCGTGGGGTCGGTGCGAAAACTGGACGGACGCCGCGGAACGGATCCTCGCGGTGGCGCGTCCATTTTTCGCAGCATTCATGCCGCCAAGTGGCCTTTCTCTTGCGAGTCTGACACAAGGAAACACCAGTGTTTCACTGGGGTGCTACGCATGTTTCCGCCCAGCCTCCGGATGTCCATGCAGGGAGAGGAGATAGGCCGGAGGGAGTTCCT
Source organism: Longimicrobium sp. (assembly GCA_036389135.1). NCBI lineage: Bacteria > Pseudomonadati > Gemmatimonadota > Longimicrobiia > Longimicrobiales > Longimicrobiaceae > Longimicrobium > Longimicrobium sp. The sequence goes on along the minus strand of DASVQP010000063.1, from coordinate 52,263 downwards.
GCGCAGGGCCTCGCGGGGGTGCGCGGCTCTCGTCGCGGGCGGCGCCGTACCGGTTCAACCGGCGGTGCCGTTGCGCATCGGTCTCGTAGCAGCGGGACCCTCCGCCACCCGCGGTGTTACGCTTGGGGTGGAGGAAGCCGCGCGCACGGGGACGCTCTTCGGCCGCGCCATCGAGCTCGTCACCGGGACGGCGGAAAGCCTGGCGGGACGGCGCGGGCTGGCGGCGCTGGTGGGCGGCTCCGGCGAGGGGCCGGCACGCGCGGCGAGTGCGCTGGCTGAGCGCGCGGGCGTCCTCTTCATCAACGCCGGCTCCCCGGCGGACGCGCTGCGCGGGTGCGGGCGGAACACCTTTCACGTGGAGGCGAGCGCCGCCATGTACGCCGCGGCGGCCAGCGGTGGGCGCGCCGTCCTCTGGCACCCGTCGCTGGAGCGCTTCGGGGCCGCGCAGCTCAACGACCGCTTCCGCGCCCGCTTCGCCGCCGGGATGGACGGGCCCGCGTGGGCCGGGTGGATGGCGGTCAAGGTGCTCTGGGAGGCAGCGCTCCGCGCGCGCTCCACGCAGCCGGCGGCGCTGCGCGCGTACCTTGTGCGCGGCGACACCCGCTTCGACGGGCACAAGGGATGGCCGCTCTCCTTTCGCGCGTGGGACCGCCAGCTCCGCCAGCCGCTCTACCGGTTGGACGCGGCGGGGAAGGTGGCGGGCGAGGTCCCCGCCCGCGGCGCGGGGGGCGGGGCATCGTCGGGCGAGCTGCTGGACCGGCTGGGCGCCGGTCCCTCCGCATCCACCTGCCGGGGAGGAACGCGATGACGAAGACGGCATGGGCGGCGGCGCTCCTCCTGGTGGCCGCGTGCGGCGACGAGGACCGCGCCCAGACGGAGTACACGCCCAGCAACGACAGGGCCTCCACCTCGTTGGAAGACAGCACCCTCGTCCCCACGCGCGTGGTCGCCATCCCGGACACGGCGGAGAAGCCGCCACCGCCGCAGGACACCCTCGCGCTCGCCCTGACGCGGCTGGGGCGCGGGCTGGTGCAGGGGAACGGCGAGGTGGCGGCGGTGGGGAAGTCCACCTCCATCTCGGTCGCGCTGGCTCGCGGCGCGCCGGGCGCCACCTACGAGGGCGCCGTCCGCCAGGGAGACTGCGCAAAGATGGGGAGCCACATCGCCTCGCTATTCCCCGTGAGCGCGGACTCGCTGGGGAACGGGCGCGCTTCCAGCGACGTCCCCGTTCCCATCGACAGCCTTACGAAGGGACGCCACGTGGTGGTGTACGGGCGCGGCGGGCGGCCAGAGGTGTGCGGCTCGGTATCGAAGCGCTCCGCCGCCCCTACGCTTCCCGCGCCGCTTCCCGAGCGCGAGAACACGGCCCCGCCGCCGCGCCGCGCGCCGCCGCCGGATTCGGCACGGTGAACGGACTAACTACGGCCTCACGCGGAGACGCGGAGACGCAGAGAGGACCTCGCGTGCTTTCCTCTGCGCCTCCGCGTCTCCGCGTGAGCCTATTACGATCTCGATGAAACGCTACGCTCTGCTCGCGGCGCTCCTGGCGTTTCCCGCATCCGCGCAGCGCCCGCTCCTCTTCGTGAGCAACGAGGGGTCGCGAAACGTCACCATGGTGGACGCCACCACGCGCAACGTGCTGGCGACGATCCCCGTGGGCGAGCGTCCGCGCGGCATCCAGGCCTCGCCAGACGGGCGGCGCGTGTACGTGGCGCTCAGCGACGACCGCCCCAACGTGCAGAGCGGGCGCGACGCCATCGCCGTCATCGACGTCGCCACGCGGCGGGTGGTCGCGCGGTACGCGGGCGGCACGGACCCCGAACAGTTCGCGGTGAGCCCCGACGGCTCGCGGCTGTACGTATCCAACGAGGACGCGGGCACCGCGAGCGCCACCAACCTGCGCACCGGCCGCACCATCGCCACGCTGGTAGTTGGTATCGAGCCGGAGGGGGTGGGGATGAGCCCCGAGGGGCGCTGGGTGTACGTGACGGCCGAGACGAGCAACACGGTCTCCGTCATCGACACGCGCACCAACCGGGTCGCCGCCTCCTTCCTGGTGGACGTGCGCCCCCGCGCCGTCGCCTTCTCGCGCGACGGGCGGCGCGCGTACGTCACCAACGAGATCAGCGGCACCCTCTCCATCATCGACGTCGCCCGCCACGAGGTGATCGGGACGGTGGAGATGGAACGCGGCGAGGGGAAACCGGTGGGCGTGGCGGTGTCGGCCGATGGATCGCGGGTGTACGTGGCCAACGGCGGCGCCAGCACGGTATCCGTGGTCGATCCCGGGGCGCAGCGGGTGGTGGCGCGCATCCGCGTGGGGCGGCGCCCGTGGGGGATCTCGCTGAGCGCGGACGGACGCTGGCTGTACACCGCCAACGGCCTTTCCAACGACGTCTCGATCGCGGATACTCGCACCCTGCGCGTGGTGGGGAGCATCCGCGTGGGGCAGCGTCCGTGGGGCGTCGCCGTCACCCGGTGATCAACTGCCTGGCTCACACAGAGACACCGAGACACAGAGGAAGAAGACAGGAGAAAGAGAGTGCGAGGAAGCCCTCTGTGGCTTTCTGTGCCTTCTGTGTCTCTGTGTGAAATCGCAGTTGCCGTCCGCGAATCAAGGAGATCCGATGCAGACACGCGAAGCCGGGGCCGAGCTCGACTCGCCCATACAGTCCGTCCCGGAAGCGGCATGGACGCCCCTGGTCACGGCGCTCCTCGTGCTGCTGCCGGGGCTGGTCGGTCTGGCGATCGGGCGGCCCACGCTCTTCCCCAGCCTCGGCCCGACGGCGCTCCTGCAGGCCCGCACGCCGGACCACCCATCGACGCGCTTCTACAACGTCGTGGTGGCGCACCTGCTCGGCCTGGGGTCTGCGTTCCTGATGGTGACGCTCTTCGGCATCGCGCACGCGAAGTCGGTCTTCGAGGTGGGGGAGCTTTCGTGGAGCCGCGTGGGGGCGGCGTCGCTGGCGGTGGGGCTCGCGGCACTGATGGAGACGCTCCTGCGCGCTCCGCACCCGCCCGCCGCCGCCACCACGCTGCTGGCGTCGCTCGGCGCGTTCCACCCCTCCGTGCGCGACACCGTCACATTCGTGATCGGCTTGCTGATCGTGGCCGTGGCCGGTGAGCTGTGCCGCCACCTCCGCCGCCGCGGTGTGGATTCCCTGCGCGCGCGGGACGGTGTCAGGGCGTAGCCGGCCTTGTAGCGGGCGCCCCGGCGACGTAAGCTGTGCCGCCGCGAAGCATCCGCATCCCCACCCCCACGGAACCGTCATGGATCCCAAGATCTTGGAGTCGGCGCGCTCCTGTTTTCCCGCAGCGTCCGGCGCGCTGACGCTCGGCGCGGTCGTGCACGACGGCGCGTGCCATCCGGAGCCGCTCGTCGGGCTCCCGATCTCGATGATCAACCGCCACGGCCTCATCGCCGGCGCCACCGGGACGGGTAAGACGAAGTCGCTCCAGCTCATCGCCGAGCAGCTCTCCGCCGCCGGCGTGCCGGTCTTCCTGTCTGACGTAAAGGGCGATCTCTCCGGCATCGGCGCGCCGGGCGAGGCCAGCGACCGCGTCGCCTCGCGTGCCGCGGATACGGGCTACGCGTGGAAGCCGCTCGCCGCGCCGGTCGAGTTCCTGAGCCTCACGGGAAAGCACGGCGCGCAGGTGCGGGCGACGGTTTCGTCGTTCGGTCCGGTGCTCCTTGCCAAGGTGCTGGGGCTGAACGCGACGCAGACGAGCGTGCTGAGCCTCGTCTTCAAGTACTGCGACGACAAGGGCCTGCTCCTTCTCGACTTCCCCGACCTGCGCGCCGTCCTGCAGTACCTCACCGGCGACGGCGCGGACGAGCTGGCGCAGTACGGCGGGATGTCGAAGGCCACGGTCGGCGTGCTGCTGCGCGAGATGATCGAGCTGGAGCAGCAGGGCGCGGAGGACTTCTTCGGCGAGCCGGAGTTCGACCTGGACGACCTGCTGGAGGTGGAGGCGGACGGGCGCGGACGCGTGAGCGTGCTGGAGCTGCAGGACGTGCAGGACCGGCCCGCGCTCTTCAGCACCTTCATGCTCTGGATGCTGGCGCGCCTCTACAACCAGCTCCCCGAGGTGGGCGACGTGGAGCGGCCGAAGCTGGTCTTCTTCCTGGACGAAGCGCACTTGCTCTTCGACAACGCCAGCGAGGCGCTGCTGAACCAAGTGGAGCAGGTGGTGCGGCTGATCCGCTCCAAGGGCGTCGGCGTGTTCTTCATCACGCAGAACCCGCGCGACGTGCCGGCCGAGGTGCTGGGGCAGCTCGGCCACCGCATCCAGCACGCCCTGCGCGCCTTCACGCCGGACGACGAGAAGGCGCTGCGCTCCGCCGCGCGCACCTTTCCCAAGACCACCTTCTACGACATCGAGGAGACGCTCACCACGCTCGGCATCGGTGAAGCGCTCGTGACCACTCTGTCCACTAATGGTGTCCCCACGCAGCCGTTCGCCACGCGCATGGTGCCCCCCGCCTCGCGCATGGGCCCGCTCACCGCCTCCGAGCTCGCGGACGTCAACGAGCGATCCGAGCAGGTGCGCCGCTACGCCACCGACATCGACCGCGAGAGCGCCCGCGAGATGCTCGCCGACCGCGCCGCGCCGGTTCGCGAGAAGGAGGAGGAGGACGAGGCCCCCGAGAAGCCTCGCGCCCGACGCGAGAAGGAGGCGCCGAGCGCCCTCGACAAGATCCTCAAGTCCCCGCTCACGCGCACCGTAGCGGGGGCCATCACGCGCGGCATCATGGGCGCGCTCCTCGGCGGAACCAGTCGCAGTCGCAGGCGCCGCTAAGAGCCTCACACAGAGACACAGAGGGTACAGCAAGAACCACAGAAGGGGTTCTCTGCGCCTTACAGTTCCCCTCCGTGTTCTCTGTGTGATGCTTTTACGCGGCGCCCGCCTTGCCGCCGACGTGGGCCCAAAGCGCCCGCTCCAGCAGCACCGGTGTCCACTCGCCGCCCATCTCGCGGGCCGCGGAACGGATCGCGTCCGCGTACTTCGCGTAGTAGCCCAGCGTCCACGCGACCGCGCCGAGGCCGGGAAGCTGTGCCGCCACCAGCTCGTCGAAGAAAGGGTAGATCTCCGGGGCCGCCGCGGAGGCCGCCGCCGATGCGGTCGCCGGGCCGACGCCCTTGAGCTTCGCCAGCTCGGAGACGGGCGCGGTGGGGTGTGGAATTCTGGCGAGAGCGGCGGTGCTCGTCTCCACCACAGCCGCGGGGTCGTTGCCGCGCACCAGCACCAGGTTGGGCGCGCGCCACACGCCCCGCGCCATCTTCCACTCCGTCAGCCGCACCAGCTCGGGGAGCGTGACGTGCGCCGGGCTCCGGGCGGCGATCAGCCCCGGCAGCTCGTCGCGGTACCAGCGGTCCAGCTCGGGCAGCCGCGCGACGCCCTGCCGCTCGACCACGGCGGTGTACTCGTCGAGCGCGCGGCGCAGCGTCTTCGCGTCGGGCAGCGGCACGGGATCAGTTGAAGTCCACGATGTCGAAGTACCAGAGGGCGACGAGCGCGGCGAGGATCAGGAGCAGCAGGAACGCCATCATCCACCCGCCCTTGCCGCCCCGCCGTCGCACGGGCGCGTGGTCGTGCGTGCCGGCCACGTGCGCGCCTCTCCCGTGATCGCGATGGTCGGCCGCGAGGACCGGGTTGCTGATGCCGCAGTGCGGACAGACCGCGGCCTGCGTACTGACGTCTCCGCCGCATTCGCGGCAACGGACCACAGTCATTCACCACCTCCCGTCATCGGTAGGACCGCGCGAGCTACCCGGCGCCGGACGCGGCAAGAGGCGCGCCGGGGCCGCTTTGGGGCACCGCGAAGCCGCACGAGGGTACACAGCGCACGCCGCAATTAGAAACGCGGACCACACCACGCGCCTCGAAGCCGGCCCGCCGGAGTCGAGGCGCGTTCCCAAGTGAGATGAACACGATGTCGACAGACGCGCGCCCCATCGCGGAGCGCATCCGCGCCGCGGCGGAGCTGCTGGAAGAGGTGGTCGCCGACCGCGCCCTGCTGGCCGAAGTGAGCGAGGAAGAGCGCAACCGCTTCCTCCGTGCCACCGGCCTCATCGCCCGCCCCGACGCCAACGACCGGCGCCGCCTGCAGAAGGCCACGCGCCGCGAGCGCCGCGCCGAGCGTGCCCAGCGCGCCGAAGAGGTGCTGTCGCAGCGCGGCATCCGCAAGCTGCGCCAGGAGCCGGTCTTCGTCACGCCGATGTTCGCGCCGGCGGGCTTCGACCAGCCGTACCTGCTCACCGAGAAGTCGCAGGTGCCGACGCCGGACGTGCACAACTGCTACATCTGCAAGCGCGACTACACGGAGCTGCACCACTTCTACGACCAGCTCTGCCCGCCCTGCGCCGAGCTCAACTTCGCCAAGCGCGGCGAGACGGCGGACCTCACGGGCCGCGTCGCGCTGCTCACTGGCGGGCGCGTCAAGATCGGCTACCAGGCGGGGATCAAGCTGCTGCGCGCGGGCGCGCACCTGATCGTCACCACCCGCTTTCCGCGCGACTCCGCCGCCCGATACGCGCAGGAGCCTGACTTCGCGGATTGGGGACACCGCCTGGAGATCTTTGGCCTGGACCTGCGCCACACGCCCAGCGTCGAGGCGTTCTGCCGCGAGCTCCTGGCGACCCACGAGCGGCTGGACTTCATCGTCAACAACGCCTGCCAGACCGTACGCCGCCCGCCCGAGTTCTACCGGCACATGATGGAAGGCGAGACCGCGCGCCTGGACCAGGTGCCCGAGCACGTGCGGCGCCTCCTGGGTTCGTACGACGCGCCCGCGCTCGCCGCCGCCGCTCTCGTTCCCGCGCGCACCGACGACGCGGTGGCCGGCCTCGCGCGCGCCGCGGAGCTGTCGCAGCTCCCACTCCTCCCGGAGGAGTTCTCGGTGGACCAGGCGCTCTTCCCGGCCGGACGGCTCGACCAGGACCTGCAGCAGATCGACCTCCGCGACCGGAACTCGTGGCGGATGATGATGGACGAGGTTCCCGCGGTGGAGCTACTGGAGGTGCAGCTCGTCAACGCGGTGGCGCCCTTCATCCTCAACGCCCGCCTCAAGGCGCTGATGACGCGCACCCCGGAGCGCGACAAGCACATCGTCAACGTGTCGGCGATGGAGGGGCAGTTCTACCGCCGCTTCAAGACGGCGCGGCACCCGCACACCAACATGGCCAAGGCGGCGCTCAACATGATGACGCGCACCTCCGCCATCGACTACTACGCGAGCGGCATCCACATGAACAGCGTGGACACCGGCTGGGTGACCGACGAGGACCCGGCGGAGCTCGCCGCGCGCAAGACGGCCGAGCACGGCTTCCACCCCCCGCTCGACATCGTGGACGGCGCCGCGCGCATCGTGGACCCCATCATCAGCGGCATCAACACCGGCCACCACGTCTGGGGCGCCTTCCTCAAGGACTACAAGCCGACGGATTGGTAGGCGGGGGGCGGATCAGGGCTCCGGGTCCGCCATCAGGGCTCGGAAGCCCGCCTGCTGAAAGTGCCGGTCGCCCGTGGCGGCATCCGCCAAACCATGGTCACCCATTACGACGAAGGAGATGCAGTCAGTAAGCCCCCATCCCTTGTCCGCTCGGCTCTCATACAGTTCCAGGCCCCGCGAAAGGAGCAGGGTATCGACTGGAACCACTACCATGTTCGCCTCCACGTAACAACGTCGAATGAACGCCGCCGCGAGGCGTCGAACTCGTCGCGTGCCGCTAAGCGCGTTTCCTACCTCGGTGAACACCGCTTCGGTGATGACCACCTCCGACGCGCGCTTCACCTCTGGAAACAGTGACCGAGCACGCCGGTGGTGGGAGTCCCGGGGGTCGAGGAGCGCCTGCACGTAGAAGGTGTCCAGGAACAGTCGAGCACCGCGTGCCGGAGAGATCATGCCGTAGAAGACCGCTTGGGCGTCCCGTACAGATAGTGATCATGCTCACTCGCCCAATCCGCAGGCATATCCACTGTTCCGGCGGCGTGTTCGAGTAGGTCCCACACTCCGCCTTCCGGGAAGTCCACCTCCTCGTCGTCATGCTGCTCGCGTTCGCGTTCCGCGCGCATGTGGTGAAGCGTGCCCACGATCTCCTCGAGGGTTGCATCCGCTGGAAGCTCCTCGATCATCCGCATCGCCAGCTCTTTCGTAGTCATTACCTCCCCCTCTGAGTGGCCGGCCCGTCTAACCCGCCGGCTGATTCCGGTTGGCTGCAACTAGAATACCCCGGGTTCGGCGGAACGGTTGCGGCATGCGAAGGCGGGACCGCACCATCGAGCCGGGGAATGTTCCTGGTGACAAACCGCCGGGCGTTCGCTAATATTGTTCGAATGTGTTAAGCGGATCCGCCCGCCCTCGGCCGATTTTGTATGTCGATGCTGAACCCGCCCACCCGGCCTTACATGCGCGGAACGACTCCGCGCACGATCTCGCATCCGGTCCGCGAACTCTGCCGCGAGCTCTCGCCGGCCGCGCACCCGCAGTATCTCCAGGTGACCCCGGAGCAGGGTGCGCAGGCGGACGACAGCTTCGGGATCGTGGAGCGGCACGTGGAGCGGCACGGCGGCTCGGTTCGCTATGGGTGGCGGATCTGGGAGTGGCCCGGCGTGATGATCGAGGCCGAATTCCACGCGGTCTGGGAAGACGCCGCGCAGCAGCTGCACGACCTCACCCCGGCGCTGAACCCTGTCGACACGATCCTTTTCCTGCCGGACCCGGCCCGCGCACCCAACGGCAAACCGCTGAACAACGTGCGGCGCGCGCTCTCGCCCCGGCCCGAAATCCAGAAGTACATCCAGGCCGCCGACGCCGAGTTCGAGCTGATGAACCGTGGATCGCGCGCGGAGCAGTACGGCGAGATCACCCTGAGCGGCGACGAAGCGCAGGAGCTCATCGCCATCCAGCGAGCGAAGATGCTCGCCTACAGGGCCCTCGTCGCCTCGACTTCTTAGTCGCGGGTAAGGGTCACGTGCAGCGTGTCGCGCGGCATCTGCATCTCGCCGACCATCGTCCTGGCGTCCATGATGGCGCCGTGGTACTTCACGGGGGCGCCAAGCAGCTCCCACTGGAGCGTCACCTCGTTCTCGCCGCGATGGCCGGTGAGGACAAAAGCGGTGGACTCGGTGCCGTGGCGGGCGGTGCCGCGTCCGTCCACCTTTCCGGCGGCGTGCTCCTGGAGTGTGAGGCGCCAGGCGACGTGCCCGGAATCCTGCGGCTCGCCGATGGCGGCGGACTCGGCGGTCCAGGTGCCGGTGACGTTGCCCTGCGCCACCTCGCGCGGAGAGCGGGGCGGGTGGCAGGCGGCCAGCACCAGCACCGCGGCCAGGATGGCGACGCGAGCCCGCTTCGGCGGGCTCGTGCTGTTTGCGGCGGGGGCCGGTGGCGTCATGCCGAATCCGGGGGGCGGTGAAGGTGAAGGCACGGGCAGCCACGTGGGGCGGCCCCTACGGAGTTTCGGTGCACAGGGTGGCGGTCGAGGCGCGCAAAGGGTGGGCGCGATGAATCGCGCCCCTACGAGGCCTGCGTACCACGCCGATTCCGGCGATGCGGCCCCGGTGATTCCTTCCCGCGAAGCGGCCCCCGTGCCCGCCTCGCGCGCCGATCCCGTCCACCGGAGCCTGCGAAGGCAGGCTTCCCGCGGTTGTTGCCGCGGTTTCAACCGCCGGACTGCGGGGCTCCCCCCTCACGACAGCCCGTCGCACGCGCTAAGAAACAGGTTCGGCAGCCACTGGCCCAGGATGTGGAGCGCGAGCAGGGCGTTGAGCGCGATGCCGGAGAGCGCCATGAAGCTGCCGCGCCCCACCGGCCCGCCCACCGACGTGTCCAGGCTCCCCCCCATCCGCTTCCAGCTCCCCCACGAGACCCACGCGCCGCTCAGCGCCAGCGCGATCATCGCGAACGAGGCGAGGTGGTTCATCCACTCCGCGCGGTGCCAGCAGGCGTAGGGGACCAGCGCGTAGTTCACCACGAGCTGCAGCTTCCACGCGACGACGCCGATCAGAACGCCGTACCACAGCCGCCCCTGGCCGCCGGTCTGCAGGAAGCGCTCTTCGACGGGCGAGTCCGTCATCCCGAGATCCTGGGCGACCAGTAGATGGTGAGGTAGAGCGGGATCCAGATGATCACCACGAAGTGCCAGTACAGCCCGTTCACCTTGATCCCCTGCATGCGCGACTGCGTCCAGTGGCCCTTGCGGGCGAGCGCGATCACCACGGCCGTCTTCAGCACCACCGAAAGGACGTGCGACGAGTGGAAGGCGATCATCGTCCACACGATGGAGCCGTACGCATGGCTGTCCCAGAAGTACTCCACCTGGCTGTACTCGATGATCTTCAGCACCAGGAAGACGACGCCCAGCGTGAGCGAGAGCGCCAGGCCGAGTGTCATCCCGCGCAGGTTGTTGCGCTCGGTGATGGAGACGTCCGCGTAGTGCACCGCGAAGCTGCTCCCGATCAGGATGATGGTGTTGATGGTGGGGAGCGCGAGCTTGGGGAGCGGGTCCCCGGCCGGCGGCCAGTGCGGGTTGAGAAACTTGAGGTAGAAGTAGGTGGCGATCAGGGCGGTGAAGACCACCACCTCGATCAGGATCAGCCCCGCCATCCCCCACCAGAGCCCCCCGCGCGGCCCCTGCACCAGCGCGGGATACTCGGACACGTCCAGCACCACGCGCTCGCTCATTGGCGTTCCTCCTCGCGCTCGCGCTCCTGCTCGGCCAGCCGGTGCTCGCGGCCGCTCTCCTCCTCCATGCGGTGCGGCAGGTGGTGCGGCCGGTTCCAGGCGCTGATCGCGATGAAGAAGAGCGCCCCCCCGATCGGCACCCAGTGCAGCCCGAAGAGCACCCCCACCACCGGCACCGACGCCGCGAGCGCCGCGAAGAAGGGGACCAGGGTGGGCCCCGGAAGGATGGCGCGGTGGTCCGGCCGCGCGTCCAGGATGCTGGTGGAGAGCGCCTCCCGCTGGTCGTCGCGCAGGCCGACGACGAGCGGCTGCTCGTTCCAGTCCGCGTCCCACAGCGGCGCGCGGCTGCGCACGGTGGGGATGAAGCGGAAGTTGTAGCGCTGGGGCGGCGACGAGGTGGCCCACTCCAGCGACTCGGCGCGCCAGGGATCGTTCCCCGCCGGCGATCCGCGCCGCGCGGAGACCAGCAGGTTCACCACCGTCACCCCCACGCCGGTCGCGATGGTGAAGGCGCCGACGGTGGAGAGGAGGTTGAGCTGCGTCCACCCCATCTCCGGCAGGTAGGTGTAGACGCGGCGCGGCATCCCCATGAAGCCCAGGTGGTGCTGCGGCCAGAACGCCGCGTGCACCCCCAGGAACATCATCCAGAAGCTCACCTTTCCCAGCGGCTCGCTCATCATGCGCCCCGTCACCTTGGGGAACCAGTAGTAGATCCCCGCGAAGAGCGGAAAGACGACGCCGCCCAGCAGCACGTAGTGGAAGTGCGCCACCACGAAGTACGTGTCGTGCACCTGCAGGTCGAAGGGGACCGCTCCCAATTGCACCCCCGTGATCCCGCCGATCAGAAAGATCAGCAGGAAGCCGAGGACGTAGTGCAGCGCCACCGTGAAGCGCGGCCGGCTCCCCCACAGCGTGGCCGTCCAGCAGAAGAACTGCACGGCGGTGGGGATGGTGACGAGCATGCTGGCCGCGGTGAACATGCTCGTCCCCAGCCGCGGCAGGCCGGTGGCGTACATGTGGTGCACCCACAGCCCAAAGCTCAGCACCCCCGTCGCCACCAGCGAGAGCACCACGGCCGTGTAGCCGAAGACGGGGCGGCGGCACATGGTGGCGATCACCATCGACACCATCCCCAGCCCCGGCACGAACATGATGTAGACCTCGGGATGCCCGAAGTACCAGAACATGTGCTGCCAGAGGAGCGGGTCGCCCATCCCCGCGGGGTCGAAGAAGTGGGCGCCCACCATGCGGTCCATCCCCAAAAAGATGGTGGTGGTCATGAGCGTCGGCATGGCGAAGACGATCATGAACCCCATCACCAGGATCGACCATACGAACACCGGCATGCGGTTGAGCGACATCCCCGGCGCGCGCTGCTTGAGGATGGTGACGATGAGCCCCACCGCCCCCACCAGCGCCGCCACCTCCAGCAGGACCACCACCACCACCCAAACGTCGATGCCGATGCTGAGCTCGTGCTCGCGGCGGGAGAGCGGCGGATAGTTGAACCACCCGCTGTTGGGAGCCACCCCCAGGATAAAGGCCGTGTACAGCGTGATGGCGCCGATCAGGTAGATCCAGTAGCCGAACGCGTTGAGCCGCGGCAGCGCCATGTCGCGCGTGCCGATCATCAGCGGCACCAGGTAGATCCCCACGCCGATCATGATGGGCACGGCGAAGAGGAACATCATGGTGGCGCCGTGCATCGTGAAGACCTGCCGGTAGATCTCGGGCCCCAGCGCGTCGTTCTCCGGAACGGCGAGCTGCGTGCGGATGGCGAGCGCCTCCAGCCCGGCCAGCAGGAATAGCGCGAACCCCGTGGCGATGTAGCGCCGCCCGATGCGCCGGTGGTTCACCTCGGTCAGCCAGCCGTACAGGCCCGGCGGCGAGCTCCACACCTCGTCGAGCTGCGCGGTGTCGTCCGCGAGCTTGCCGGTGCCGAGGGCGGGATCGAGTGTGGACAAGGCGGGCTCCGCGTTACTTGAGGCTGTGGAGATAGCTGACGAGCGCGCGCAGCTCCTCGCCCTTGAGGGGCACGGGGGGCATCCGGTTGCCCGGCTTGATGGCCTGCGGGTCCGCGATCCACCCGCCCAGGTGCCCCTTCGTGTTGGGAAGCGTCCCCGCCGCGACGGTGCGGCGGCTGCCGAAGTGCGACAGGTCGGGCGCCACCGTCCCCTTGGCCAGCGTGCCGCGGATGGAGTGGCAGGTGCCGCAGCCGTTGGTCATGAATACCTCCTCCCCGCGCGCCGCCTCTGGGTCCGAGGGCGGGGCGTGGGGGCGAAGCTGCGATTCCCACCACGCGTCGAACTCCCTGGGCGGGTGCGCGACCACGAGCATCGCCATCTTGGCGTGCTGCACTCCGCAGAACTCGGCGCACTGGCCGCGGTAGGTGCCGGGGTCGTCCACCTGCACCACCAGGTCGTTGGTGCGCCCCGGCACCAGGTCCTGCTTCCCGTTCAGGTTGGGCACCCAGAAGGAGTGTATGACGTCGCGCGACTTCAGCAGCAGCCTCACCGGCCTCCCGGCGGGGACGTGGATCTCGTTGGCGGTAATGAACTCGCGGTGCGGGTGCTCGGGGTCCAGGTAGCGCACCTGCCACCAGAACTGCTCGCCCACCACCTCGATGGTCAGCGGTTTCTCGCCCGGCCCGCGCCCCAGGCGCGAGATCATGCGGTCCGTGTACGCGCTGAACACCAGCAGCGCCAGCAGGATGACGGTGGGGATCACGACGCCGCCCCAGATCACCAGCCGGTTTCCGTGTTTGTCCGGCAGCTCGGTGTCTTCGCCGCGCAGGTGTCGGCGGTGGGCGCGGAAGAGGCCCCAGAACAGGATCGCCGCGAACGCCACGAACACCGCCACCGCCAGCGCGAAGCTGAACCAGAACCACGCCGCGATGCGCGCCGCCTGCGGCCCCGCGGGGGCGAGCACGTCCTGCACGCCGGTGCCCGTGCACCCGGCGAGCGCGCACGCGGCCAGCGAGGGCGCGAGCCGGATGGAGGGAGAGCGCATCGCCATCACTCCTTCAGCGTGTACAGGTACGCGGCGATGTGGCGCGCGTCCTGATCGGTCACGCCCAGATCGGGCATCGCCGTTCCGGGCTTGATCCCCTGCGGGTGGATGATCCAGCTCACCAGCTCGTGCGGCGTGTTGGGCACCCGCCCCGCGATGAACCTCCGCCCGCTCCACGCCGCGAGCGGCGGAGCCGTCAGCCCCCGCGCCCCACGCACGCCGGGGATCACGTGGCAGCTCCCGCAGCCGTACGCGCGGATCGCGGCCGGCCCCTCCTTTGGCTTCCCCCCCGGCACCGTGTGCCGCTCGCCCAGACGCGGGTCCAGGTCACGCAGGCAGCCGCCCAGCAGCCCCGTGCAGGCGAGCGCGAGCGTGGCGGCCCGGATCGCGGCGGTCATCGTGCGCCGCACGGCCGGCACCCCAAACACCGGGGGATGAATCCCCCGGCTGGAACCACGGGAAGTCCGCTGAAGCGGACTCGTGCGCGCGGGCGCGGCGATGCGAGCAGTCCCCATAGGCGCATCACTTCACCCCCGCGTGGTAGGGCCCGCCGCGCGGCTCCAGCGACTGCACGTAGGCGACGATGCGCCACACCTGGTCTTCGGGGATGTGCCCCGCGAAGGCGGGCATCCCGTCCGGGCGGCCGTGGAGGATGGATTCGGCGATGTCCACGCCGCGCCCGCCGTAGCGCCACTGGTCGTCCCACAGCGTGGGGCCGATGCCGCCGCCGCCCTCGCCGTGGCACCCCTTGCAGTTCATCCAGTTGTAGAGCCGCCGCCCCTCCTGGATCGCCTTCACGTCGCCCTCGTACGGATTGTCCACCGGCAGCCCGCGCGCTCGGAACGCCTCCGGCCCCGGCTTCCCCGGCCCCGGCCGCACCCGATGCGCCGTGTCGCGGATCTCGTGCGACTGCGTGACGTGCCACGCCTTGGGCGCCTTCTCGTGCCGCTTGCACGCGGCCAGCGCGAGCGCGCACAGGAGCACGCATGTCAGCCGGGCCCACCCGGTGCCCGTCCTCATGGCAGCGCGAAGACGTAGAGGTGGCCGCCGCGCCCGGTGTACTCCGGCAGGTCGTGCATGGCGCCCGCGAATCCCTTGTCCGCCGTCTCGTCGCGCGGGTCCAGGGGGACGGAGACGACGGAGCCCGGCCATCCGCCCGGCCCGGAGAGGACCGCCACGTACTGCTTGCCGTCCGGACCGCGGTAGGAGATGGGCGGGGCGATGATCCCCGTGGCCGTCTGGAAGCGCCAGAGCACCTGGCCGGTGCGGGCGTCCACCGCCTTGAGCCAGCGGTCCATCGTGCCGTAGAACACCAGGTCGCCGGCCGTCGCCAGGGGGCCGCTCCAGAGCACGAACTTCTCGATGATCGTCCACGCGCGCCTGCGGTTGACCGGGTCCCAGCCGATCATCTCGCCGCGGTGGCCCCCGGGGCCGGGGTACATCTTGACGCTCACCCCCATGTACGGGGTGCCCGCGATGTAGTTGGCCTCCATCCCCTCCACGTCCATGCACAGGTTGTTGGCGGGGATGTAGACGAGCCCCGTGCGCGGCGAGAAGGCGGTCGGCTCCCAGTCCTTGGCGCCGGGGACGGCCGGGCAGATGCCGTGCGCCGTCTTGCCGTAGCCGGGCTTCATCGTCAGGTCCTCCACCGGCATCCCGGAGCGCGTGTCCACCCCCTTCACTACCGTGCTGTGCATGTAGGGCGTAGCGGAGAGCACCTCGCCCGTGGCGCGGTCGATCACGTACACGAAGCCGTTGCGCTCGGCGCGCACCATCACGCGGCGCATCCGCCCCTCCACCGGCATGTCCAGGAGGAGGCTCTCGTTGACGCCGTCCCAGTCGAAGACGTTGTGCGGGTCCCACTGGTACGCCCACACCGCCTCGCCCGTGTCCGGCCGCCGCGCGAAGAGGGTGGCCGTCCACTTGTTGTCGCCGGGGCGCTGCTCGGGGTTCCAGGGGGCGGCGTTGGCGGTGCCGTAGTAAAGGAGGTCCAGCTCGGGATCGTAGTTGAGCCACCCCCACATGGTGCCGCCGCCGATCTTCCAGTGCTCCGCCGGCCAGGTGGTGACGCCCAGGTCGCGCCCCCGGTCCTTGGCGTAGAAGGGACGGAAGCGGGGGCCGATCAGCACGTCGCGGTCAGGCCCCGTGGCCCACGCCGTCCACACCACGCGTCCTGTCGCCACGTCCAGCGCCCGCACCCAGCCGCGCACCCCGAACTCCGCGCCGGCGTTGCCAAAGATCACCTTGTCGCGCACCACCAGCGGCGCCATGGTCATCGTCTCGCCGGCGTGGATGCTCCCCAGCCGCGTGCGCCAGATCTCGCGCCCCGTCGCCGCGTCCACCGCCACCGCGTAGTTGTCCAGCGTGGCGTAGAAGAGCCGGCCCGCCGCGTACGCCGCGCCGCGGTTCACGTGGTCGCAACACGCAACGCCCTGCGCCGCGCGCGCGGGCTTGGGATCGTACACCCACTTCACCGCCGGGCCGGGGCGCGTCAGGTCGAAGGCGTACAGCAGGTTGGGAAAGGAGGTGACCACGTACATGGTGTTGTCCACCACGAGCGGCGTGGCCTCCTGCCCGCGTGCCAGCTTCAGGTCGAAGTGCCAGGCCAGCTTCAGCCCCCTGACGGTGCCGGTGTTGATCTGGTCCAGCCCGCTGTACCGCGTCCCCGCGTAGTCCTTGAGCGACATCACCCATTGCCCGTCCTCCGGCCGGAAGGCGGCCGCGGCGGGACGCGCACGCGTCGTCTCGTGCGTGCGTTCAGTGGGCGTGGCGAAGGGCACCGCGGTGCTCTTGAGCATCTCGCGCGGGAACTTGGGATCTTCCTGGGGCTCGCGGGACTTGCACCCGCCCAGAAGCAGGCATGCGACAGCGGTGGCGCGGAAGGCGCGCGAGGGGAGGATCATGCGCCCGGAATCTCCCAGATCTCCACACGCCCTTGCAGCACGAGGGGGATAGCGACGCGCTGCCTCCGCGTGTCCACCCCCAGGTCGGCCGGCTGCCATATCCCGCGGATCACGCGCTGCTCCGTCTTTCCGCTGAAGACGTGCAGGCTGGAATCGCTCCACGAGGTCACCAGGAGCCGGCCGTCGCTGAGCGCCTCCACTCCGTCGAACCGCCCCGTTCCGATTGCGATCGTGGTGCGGGTGCCCTGGCCCAGCGTGTACACCTCGCTGCGGAAGGGGTGGAACGCCACCACGACCCAGCGCCGCCCCGCGGAGTCCCAGGTGATCCCGTTCGGCAGCTTCAGCTCCTTGCCGCTGGCCAGCAGCGAGACCGCCCGGCCCGGCCCGATCGCAAAGATCTTGTCCGTGCCGTGGTAGAGGACCCCCTTGGGCGTCATCGAGATCCCCGTGTCCGTCACGCGCATCGTGCCGTCCGGCCCCACCGCGATGTCGTTGAGCAGCATCGCGCGGTGCGGGCGCAGGTCGAGCGTGGCGAGCGGCGCGCCGGTGCGGCGATGGAAGCCGCGCAGCACGTCGATGTCCGCCACCCACAGCGTGTCGCCCTGGATCGCCATCCCTTTCGGCGCGTCCAGCACCACCCCGCCGGTGCCGCCCTGCGCGAATATCGTCACCGGCCCCAGCGTCGCCGCGGGGATGCGCGCGATGTAGCCCTTGCCATCCTTGACCGACCCGGGGCCTACCATGTTGGAGACGAAGTAGACGTCCTGCTCCGCGTCGTAGCGCACCGACTCCGGAAAGCCGAGCCCCTGCACCACGTGGAGCTTGCGGGCCAGCGGCGCGTCGCGCGCCTCGGCCGAGCCGCACGCGCAGAGGCAGAGCGCGAGGAGTGCGCCCAGGGGGAAGGGGAGCCGGTGCGCCATGGGGTACACGGTCCGGAAGGGTGCGGGTGTGCCAGCTTGCGGCGGCGGGCCCAGCGCTGAAAAAGGCACGCCAGACACATGCCAGCGGTGGCTACAGCCAAGGCCCAAAGAGGGCGTTTGGAGCACTCCCGGCGGTCCCGGAACCGCTATTTTGAACTTTTTGAAGGCTCGAAGCCAGAAAATCCTTGCGTTCGGCTCCGTCTTTGCATTGGTTAGAACCCGCACCCGGCGCTCCGCCCGTGTGCGGGCGGGGCCGAGAGGCTCTACGTAGCCCAGAGAAGCACCCAGGTACCAGACACCGGAGGATCCGCGATGGCTGAGAAGAGTGCAGGGCAGCGGCAGGGTGGGGACCGGCAGGGCGGCTCCAATTCGGGCTCCAATGGCGGACAGCGCGAGGGCGGAAGCCAGCGCCAGGGCGGCAACGAGGAAGGCGGGGTGGCGGGAATGGTGAAGGCGCATCCCATCGCCGCGGGCGCAGCGGCGCTGGCGGGCGCGGCGGCCATCGCCGGGCTGGTGAACGCGATGGGCGGTGAGGAGGAGGGCGGCAAGAAGGGCGGCGGCAAGAAGTCGTCCGGCGGCGCCAAGAAGTCCTCCGGCACCAAGTCGTCCTCCGGCACCAAGTCGGCCTCGAAGTCCAGCTCCAGCCGCTCCACCGGGGACACGGGTGCCAAGAAGTCCACCGGCGCCAAGAAGTCCTCGGGCACCAAGTCGGCCAGCCGCAGCGGCGGCGGGTCGGGCGGGTCGTCGGACTCGGGTAGCGGCGGCGGGGGCTCTGCCGCCAAGAAGAGCAGCGGCGGCACCAAGAGCGCAGGCGCCAAGAAGAGCACCCGCCGCAGCGGTGGCGGTGGCGGTGGCGGCGGTGGTGGTGGGGCCGCCCGCGGCGGCCTTGCGCAGCCGGTGCAGCCGGACGCGCAGCTCGCGGCCGTGGTCGGCAAGGAGGCGGCGCCGCGCTCGGAGATCACCAAGCGCCTGTGGGACTACGTGAAGAAGAACAACCTCCAGGACTCCACCAATCGCCGGATGATCAACGCCGACGACCGCCTGAGGCCCATCTTCGGCAGCGACCAGGTCTCGATGTTCGAGATGACGCGCCTGGTCAACCAGCACTTCGAGAAGGCCTGAACGGACCGGGGGCCTTCGCGGGCCCCCTCCCCGCTCGTTCCTCGCCGCCCCTCCCCCAATAACTACCTGGGGAGGGGCGGTTTGCGTGGGGCCCTCTCCCCGCTCGTCCTCGCTGCCCCTCTCCCAAACTGCTGGGAGAGGGGCGTACGCGTGCATCTGCTCGTTGCGCCCAGATCCGGTAGGGGCGCGATTTATCGCGCCCGTGTCCCGCGCCGCACCGTCCCCCGCCGGAAACACCTACCATCGAGCCACCCGAGACCGCTTCAGCGGTCTTTCCGTCGTTCCAGCCGGGGGCTTCAGCCCCCGGCGATGCCGGGCTGGGCGCCTACCGCTGCCCCGCCACCGGAAACCCGCGCTTCCGCATCAGCGCGTCGGTCGAGGGGTCGCGGCCGCGGAAGGCGCGGTACGCCTCGGCGGGGTCCACGGTGTTGCCGATGGAGAGCAGGGTCCGGAGCCGCTCAGCCACGGCGCGGTCGTAGAAGCCACCCGCGCCGGTGAACGCCTCGGCCGCGTCGGCGGTGAGGACGTCGGACCACAGGTAGCTGTAGTAGCCGGCGGAGTAGCTGTCGCCGGCGAAGATGTGGCCGAAGTGCGGCGTGCGGTGGCGCATCACCAGCTCGGCGGGCATGCCCAGCTCCGCCAGCGTCTGGCGCTCAAAGGCGTCCGGATCGATCTGCCGCGCGCCGGCCAGGTGCAGCTTCATGTCGACGAGGGCGCTGGACAGGTACTCGGTGGTGCCGAAGCCCTGGTTGAAGGTGGACGCGCGCTTGATGCGGTCCACCAGCTCCTGCGGGATCGGCCGCCCCGTCTGGTGGTGCAGGGCGAAGCGCTGCAGCACCTGCGGCGTGGAAAGCCAGTGCTCCAGCAGCTGCGAGGGGAACTCCACGTAGTCGCGCGCCACCGCCGTCCCGGAGAGCGACGGGTAGTTGACGTTGGAGAGCAGCCCGTGCAGCGCGTGTCCGAACTCGTGGAAGAGGGTGGTGGCGTCGTCCCAGGAGATCAGGACGGGCTGGTTCCCCTGGCCCTTTACGAAGTTCGAGTTGTTGGAGACGAGCGTCGTCACCTCGCCGTCGAAGCGCGACTGGTTGCGGTACGCGTTCATCCACGCCCCCGACCGCTTGCCGGGGCGGGCGTACGGGTCGAAGTACCAGAGGCCGATCTGCCGCCCGCTGGCCCGGTCCGTCACGCGGTACACGGTGACGTCGGGGTGGTAGACGGGGACGCCGGTCACCGGGGAGAACTGCATCCCGAACAGCTCGCCCGCCACCCAGAACATCCCCTCGCGCAGCCTGTCGAGCTGCAGGTACTGCTTCACCTCGTTCTGGTCCAGGTCGTAGCGCGCCTTGCGCACCTTTTCCTGGTAGAAGCGATAGTCCCACGGCTCGATCTTGATGCGGGCGCCCTCACGGTCCGCCAGCGCCTGCATGTCGGCCACCTCCTGGCGCACGCGGGCCACGGCAGGCGTCCACACGGAGGTCATCAGCTGCATGGCCCGCTCGGGGGTCTTCGCCATGGTGTTCTCCAACCGCCAGTGGGCGTGCGTGGGGAACCCAAGGAGCTTCGCCCGCTCCGCGCGGAGCTGCAGGATCTGGCTGATGATGGCGTTGTTGTCGCGCTCGCCGCCGCTGTCGCCGCGGTTGATGAACATCCGCCACGCCTTCTCCCGCAGCTCGCGCCGCTCGGAGTAGGTGAGGAAGGGGTCCACCGACGAGCGGGTGTTGGTGATGACCCACGCGCCGGGCATGTTGCGCGAGGCCGCCGCCGCCGCAGCGGAGGCCCGCAGCTCCTGCGGAAGGCCGGCCAGCTCGGCCTCGCTGCGCAGCACCAGCGTCTGGTCGGTCTCGTCCGCCAGCACGTGCTGGCCGAAGCGGGTGAAGAGCCCGGCGAGCTGCTGGTTGATCTCGGACAGGCGCGCCTTGCTCGCCGCGTCCAGCCGGGCGCCGGCGCGCACGAAGTTGTTGTGGTAGTACCACGCCAGCCGCTTCTGCTCCGGCGTGAGCCCCGCCGTCTCGCGCGCGTCGTACACCGCCTGGATGCGGCGGAAGAGCGCCTCGTTCTGCGTGATGCGGTCGTTGAAGGCGGCCAGCCGCGGCGCCATCTCGCTCTCCACCCTCTGGAACTCGGGGGTGTTGAGGTTCCCGCTCCAGATCCCGAAGACGGTCATCACGCGCTCCATCGACGAGCCCGCGCGCTCCAGCGCCGCCAGCGTGTTCTCGAAGGTGGGCGCGGCGGGGTCGTTCGCGATGCGCTCCACCTCGCCCAGGTTCTCGGCCATCGCGGCTTCGAGGGCGGGCTTGATGTCCTCCACCCGCACCCGGTCGAAGGGCGGGATGCCGCCGTAGGGCCCGGTCCAGGGGGCGAGGAGCGGGTTGTTGGAGGCCGCGGCGGGCGCCTGCTGCGCGGGCGCGTCGGCGCGGGAGGACGCCGGGTCCATGGTCTGTACGCTGGCGCACCCGGCGGCCGCGGTCGCAAGCACGACCGCCCCGGTGCGGGCGAGTGTCAGGTGGCGCATGTGTGCGTGGGTTGGAGTTCGTCGTGCGCGGCTGTCCACCGCGCGCACCCCGTACCAGCGGAAGCGGGCGGGGTTCCAACTGCGGGCCCCTCACCCTCCCCGGCCCCCCCTCTCCCAAACCGCTGGGAGAGGGGGGAGATCGCGTCCATTCGCGCGGTGCCCCCGCATCGAGAAACGCATCGATCTTGTAGGGGCGCGATTCATCGCGCCCACCCTCTCCCCCACCGCGGCGCCCGCCCGACGTACCGAACCCGGTAGGGGCCGACCCACGTGGCTGCCCGTGCCTGCCCCCGCGCTGAACCACGCCCCGCACAGAGATCCATGCGAACGCCCCCTCGCCCAGCAGTTCGGGAGAGGGGGCAGCGAGGAAGGAGCGAGGGAGAGGGCCAGCGCTACCTGCCCTCACTCCACGGTGCCGCTGCCCCCCTCCGGCGCCGGGTCCGAATCCGCGAAGGCGCGGCGCTCGGCGGCGGCGGTAAACAGGGCGTACGCCTGCGAGAGCGACTGCTGGATGCGCTCGCCGCCGGCCTCGGGCGGGAGCGGGCCGAGCTGGCGAAGGACCGCGTCCGCGATCCCGGTCGCGCGCGGGGTAAAGTGGAGCGCCGCCAGCTCCGGCCCCGCCCTCCAGTAGTCGGCCGGGGGAGGCGGCGGCGCTTCCGGCGCATCCTCGGCCGCCGCGGGGAGCGCACCACGCAGCTCGCGGAGGCGCTCCAGCAGGCGATCGCGCGTCCGCCCGCGCCAGGCGAGCACCAGGAAGGGGTCGTCGTCGAAGGCTTCGGCCAGGATGTAGAAGGTGGCCGCGATGTGCTTGCACGGGTTGGCGGCGTCCGGACACGAGCACTCGGTCCTGAGCTCGTCCGGCGAGCTGGGGAAGAGCGAAAGCCCCGCCGCCGTGAACGCATCCTCCACGTCGCGCGGCATCTCCCCGGCCAGCAGCGATGCCAGGAAGAGCGCCTGCCCCGCCAGCGCCTCCTCTGCGCGCGCCCACTGCTCGTCGCCGAAGGGCACGAGGCCGATCTTTACCCGGTAAGGCCTGGGATCGGAACCCTGCACCTTTGCGGTCACCTCGCCCGGGCTCACGCGCAGATCCATCACCTGGCCGCTGCGCGCGTAGCTTCGCCCCCGCCCGAGCCGCGACGTATCCGCCACCTGGTGGAGCGCCGCGATGAACCGCCGCGACCACCAGCTTTCGCCGATCTCGCCGTGCGTGCTGCGCGCCGCGATCCCATCTTTCGCGGGCCGCCGTGGCCCCGCGTCGAAGTACCATGCATCGCTCATCGCGTACCTTCCCCAAAATCCATCTCACACAGAGACACAGTGCCACAGAGACAACTGCAAAAAGGGTGTTCTCTGTGGCTTTCAGTTCCCTCCGTGCCCTCTGTGCGAGGCTGTGTTCGTTTTTTCATTCCGACACCGCATCCGCCGCCAGCGCAACGACCTGCCGGAGCTGGGCGGTCGAAAGCTCCGTCAGCCACGCCTCGCCGGCGCCCAGCACGCTCTCCGCGAGCTGCTTCTTCTCCTCGATCATCGCGTCGATGCGCTCCTCCAGCGTCCCGGCGCACACCAGCTTCCGCACCTGAACGTCGCGCCGTTGCCCGATGCGAAAGGCGCGGTCGGTGGCCTGATCCTCCACGGCCGGGTTCCACCAGCGGTCGAAGTGGATCACGTGATTGGCCGCCGTCAGGTTGAGCCCCGTGCCCCCCGCCTTGAGCGAAAGGAGGAGAATCGACGGCCCGTCGCCCTCCTGGAAGCGCGCCACCAGCGTGTCGCGCGCCGTCTTGGAGGTGGCGCCGTGCAGGAAGGGGACCTCGCTCCCGAAGCGCGCCTCCAGGTGTCCCCGCAGCAGGTGCCCCATCTCCGCGAACTGCGTGAAGACGAGCGCGCGGTCCCCCAGCTCCAGCACCTCCTCCAGGATCTCCTCCAGCCGCGCCACCTTTCCTGACCTCCCCTCCAGCGCGGACCCGTCGCGGAGGAGGTGCGCGGGATGGTTGCACACCTGTTTGAGCCGCGTGAGCGTCGCCAGCACCAGGCCGCGCCGTTCGATCCCCTCGCTCGCTTCGATGCGGGCCAGCATCTCGTCCACCGTCGCTTGGTAGAGCGACGCCTGTTCGCGCGTCAGGTTGCAGAAGACGCGCATCTCGTGCTTCTCCGGCAGGTCGCGGATGATGCGGCGGTCCGTCTTAAGGCGGCGCAGGATGAAGGGGCGCGTCAGCCGCTGAAGCTCGGCGGCGCGCTCGGCGTCGTGGAAGCGCTCGATGGGGGTGGCGAAGCGGCGTCGGAAGCCGGCCAGGGGGCCCAGGAGCCCCGGGTTGAGGAAGTCCAGGATTGACCACAGCTCCGCCAGACGGTTCTCCACCGGCGTGCCCGTGAGCGCGATGCGGCGCGGCGTGCGAAAGGCGCGCACCGCCTGCGACTGGCGCGCCGCCGCGTTCTTGACGTTCTGCGCCTCGTCCAGCACCACCCGACCCCACTCCACCGACGCCAGCTCGTCGCGGTCGCGCGCGGCGAGGGCGTACGTGGTGAGCACGAGGTCGCTCCCGCGCACCGCCTCCTGCAGGGCCGCCCCGCTCAGCCGCTCGGCTCCGTGGTGCACGTGCACCTTGAGCCCCGGCGCAAACCGCGCCGACTCCCTCTGCCAGTTCCCCACCAGCGACATCGGGCAGACGAGGAGAGTCGCTGGAAGGTGCTTCTTTCCCCGTCCTTCCCGCTCTTTGACGAGGAGCGCGAGCGTTTGTGGAGTTTTCCCCAAACCCATGTCGTCCGCCAGGCATGCGCCGACACCGATGCGATCGAGGAACGCGAGCCACCCCACGCCGCGGCGCTGATAGGGGCGCAGCTTGCCGTTGAAGCCGGCGGGCGTGGGGACGGGTTTGGCCTGCGCGTCGCCCGCGCCGGCCAGCAGCTCGCCGAGCCAGCCTTCCGCCTCCACGCCGGAGAGGGGGAGCCCCTCGGCGACCTCCTCTGCGCCGGCGGCGAGGCGCAGGAGCTGGGCGGCGGTCATCTCGCCGGTGGCGTGGCGGTCGAAGATGCGGAGAGCCGCCTCCACCTCGGACGGCTTCAGCTCCACCCACTCGCCGCGGAAGCGCACCAGCGGCACCTTGCGACCTGCCAGCGCCCTGAACTCCTCGGCCGAGATCGAGGCGCCGCCCAGCGAGACCTCCCAATCGTACGCGACGATCGCATCCAGCCCAAAACGACCGGGTCCGTTCTCCCGCGGGACGGCGGGGCGGGCGCGCAGCTTGACCCCCAGCCGCGCCGCGGGGCGGTTCCACCACGGCGGCACGCGCACGGCGAACCCCGCCTGCGACAGCAGCGGCGCACCCTCGCGCAGGAAGCGGAACGCCTCCTCCGCCGTCAGCTCCGCGCGAGTGGGGTGCGGGGTGCGCAGCGCCGGCTCCAGCGGCGGAAAGAGGCGCATCGCCCGGCCCAGGTCCGCGATCAGCCGCTCCTGCGGGTCCGCCACCGAGCGCAGCACGCGGATTGGCCCCGGCGAGCGCCAAACCTCCTCCGCGGTGACCATCAACGACGGATCGTCCACCGACTGGAGGAGGAAATCGAGTTGCCAGGGATCGTCCGGCGTGGCGCCGTCGTCGGCCGCCCCCGCCGGCGGGGCCAGGAAGAAGCAGGTGCGCACGCCGCCGCGCCCGGGCGGCACGATGCTCCTCGACCACGCCGCCAGCGCGTTCGCCAGCGGCTCCACCGTATGCGCGTCGGCGCTGAACGCACCGAAACGGTCGGTGAGCGCAATCAGCCACCACTCGGCGGCGGAGCGGCGCACCTTGCGCGGCGGCACCACCCGGCTCCCCACGAGCGCCTGCCGGACGCAACGGTCTACCAGCGTCGCGAGCAGCCCCGCGACGCCGTCGTCCTCGCGCGCGGGCTCCGCGGCCCAGCACGCGCCGGGCAGAGCGCGGGCAAGCACCGCGAAGCGCTCCTCGTCGGCCGGATCGGTGAGCACCGGGCGCCATCCCACCGTCCACCCGCGCCCGGACGGACGCTCCAGCACGGGAAGGACGCGCCCCCTCGCCACCAGCTCCAGGGCCAGCTTCGCCACCTCCGCCATCCCGCGAAGCGTGTCGCCGATCACCACCCCCTGCGGCGCCCCGGCGGGGAGCGCGAGGAGGAAGTCCATCGCCCGGGAGGTCGTCCCGGAAAGGTACACGGCGGGCATCGTCCACAACGCGCTCCCCACAAGCCCTTCCCCGGCCTCGATTGAATCGAAGCGGTGGGCCTGGGGCGACGGCTGCGGGCTGCGCGGGTACGACGGGATGCGCAGGGTGAGGTCCTGGCGCGCCACGTCCTTCCAGTCGATGAGCCCCACGCGCTCGAGCGCGTCGTGGAGCTCGCGCCACTCCGCGGCGAACGGGTGCGGCCACGGCCTGGAGGGCGGGTGGTTGGCGGCGCGCCGCCGCACCCCCACCCTACGGTGCTCCGACTCGCCCCACACGCGCAGGGTGGGATGGCTCCAGCAGGCGTGCAGGACGATCAAGACAGCTCGGTCGGCGTTCGTGCTTTGTGGAGGGCTGCGCGGGTTCCGCGGCCGGGAGCGGGGAGGCTCGCAAAGAAGCGGCCAGGGGGAAGGGAAGTGCGTGAGTGCGTGAGTGCGTGAGTGCGCTCGGGCTGCTTCGGCTCCTCCCCCCCTTTCTGTCATCCTGAGCGAGCCGCCCCCACGAATCGCCGCGCCGCACGCGGGGCTCGTGCGGCGAACGAAGGATCTAGCCGGCGCAGCAAGAGGCCGGCGCAACAAGCCACCCCCTCAGCACGCGCAGTAGATCCTTCGCGCCGCGCCAAAGGATGGAGCATGGGATAGGACAGAGAAGCGCATCGCTCAGGATGACAAATGGATGCCCGCGGCTTGCGAGCCGGCTTCAGCCGCCTTCCCGTGGTTCCAGCCGGGGGCTTCAGCCCCCGGCGATGTTGGCGGGGCCCATCCCCTGCGCCGCACACGAATGCATGCGAACGCCCCTCCCCCAGGTAGTTATTGGGGGAGGGGCCGCGAGGTGACGAGCGGGGGAGGGGGCCCTGGAGGGGGCCCTCGGCCTCCTACGCCTGCTGCGCCGCGATCCGCTCCCGCAGCCGATCCTCCTGCTCGCGGAGCTCCGGCGTGAACTCCGCCCCGAAGTCCTCGGCCTCAAAGACCGGGCGGATCTCCAGCTCCTCACCCTGGAACGGGGCGCGCTTCAGCCACTCGACCGCCTCGTCCATGTCCTTCACCTGCCAGACCCAGAAGCCGGCCACCAGCTCCTTGGTCTCGGTGAACGGCCCGTCGATCACCGTCCGCTCCTTGCCGTTGAAGCGCACGCGCTTCGCCCGGGACGTAGGGTGGAGCCCCTCCCCCGAAACCATCACGCCCGCGTTCACCAGCTCCTCGTTGTACTTCCCCATCTCGGCCAGCATCTCTTCGCTCGGCATCACGCCGGCCTCGGAATCGGCATTGGCCTTCACCAGAACCATGACTCGCATCGGTCGTATCCTTGTAGTCGGTTGGGGATCTGTACCGCGTTTTACCTGTACGTCGAACGAGCCGCGGCGGAATCGACACGCCGCGCGCGATCAATCTTCGTCCAGCCCCTTCGGGAATCGGTCGGCCACCAGGTTCAGCCGGATGCCGTGCTCCAGGAGCGCCTTGAGGCCCGCCAGCACCAGCGAAAACCCCTCTGCCGCGTCCGCCGCCTGCGTCGCCAGCTCGGCACCGCTGCCGCTGATGCCCGTGTTCGTGATGCTGACAAAGGTCGAGACCTCGTCCATCGCAGTGAAGATCCATTCGACGGTGCCGGGTCCGTCCTCCCCCGGCCACTCAACGACGATGCGCCGGTGCGCCTCCACCACCTTCACGTCGACCGGGATGGAGACGCCGTACATCTCCCATTCCCACTGCACCTGCTGGCCGGCCACCAGCCTGCCGCTGCCGCGCGTGAACCAGAATCGCGACGTGATTTCCGGGTCGACGAACGCTTCGAACACCTCCGCGGCCGGGCAACGGATGAGCATCCCGGTCTGCACCGCCAGCGGCTCGGTAAGTTGAGGATCGGACATGCGCCTCCGCTATGGGCTCGCAGGGAAGGAGCGACAGAGTAGCCGGGGAGCGCGATGCGATCAAGTTCCGGCGGCCCACGAAGAGAGCGGCCCCGCGCCGAAGCACGGGGCCGCTCCTGTTGGTTCGCGAAACCGCGAGCTAGCCGGGGAAGGGCGAAGTCGACTCCGGCTGGGCCTCGCGGCGGGGCTGCCGCACGCGCGGCGGGCGGCCAAACGTGGACTGCACGGTCAGGTGCAGGGCGCGCGAAGTCTGCGCCCGCTCGGTGATCTGGAGGACGTTGTCGTCGCCGGCGCGCACGCGGAAACGCTGCGTGTTGAACGGATCGGAGAGGCGCAGCGTCACGTTCAGCTTCTCGCCGTACAGCTTCTGCCGCACGGAAAGGTTGGCGTTCGAAAAGGCTTCGAAGCGCCCGCCTTCGATGGCCATGGGTGCGCGGTAGAAGTACGACGCGCTGAGCGAAGTCCGCGGGCTTACGTTCAGCGTGCCGTTGAACCGCGCGGACCACGTCACCGCGTTCGACGAGATGGACGACTCGCCCCCGCCGTCGGTGACCATCTGGAAGACGTTGAAGGCGGCCAGCCCGTTGAACGCCTGTCCCAGCCGCATCGTCCCGTTCAGATCCGCACCCCACGAGCTGCCGGTGTCCAGGTTCTTGAAGCTCACCGATGTGACCTCGCGCCCCGCCACCGTGTCCGCCGTGTTGATGATGACGCGGATGACGTCCGTGGTGCGGCGGTAAAAGGGCGAGAGCTGCACCGTGCCCAGCTTCATCGACTGCTGGAGGCTCAGCTCCAGCGCGTCCGTGTACTCCGGGTTCAGCCGCGGATTCCCCAGGAAGACGTTCTGCTGGTCGAAGAAGGAGGGGAACGGGTTCAGCTCCTGCGTCCCCGGCCGGCGGATGCGGCGCGAGTAGCTCAGCTTCACCTGCGTCTGGTCGCTCAGCTTGTGGCTGACGAGCCCGCTGGGGAAGAAGCTCGTGTAGTCGTACGGAAAGCGCTCGCCGGTGTCGCCCAGCGAGAAGTCGCGGCTGGCGTACTCCGCGCGGAGCCCCGCCTGCAGCTCCGTCTTGGGCCCGCCGCGGCTCAGGACGCCGTACACCGCGTTCACGCTCTCGTCGAACTCCAGCGCGTTGCTCAGGTCGCTGCGCACCCACTGGCCGGTGCCGAGCGGGTCCTTGAGGACGGTGTAGTCACGGTCCAGCGCGCGCGTGTTCCCCTTGTACCCGGTCTCCAGCTTCAGTTGCGGCGACAGGGAGCGCGTGTAGTCCACCTGCGCGGTGAGCTGCTGCGCGCGCGAATCGGTGCGGTTGTTCTCCCCGTCCAGGTGCAGGCCGCCGACGGTCGTCTGGCGCCAGAGCGCGGTGCGGTCGTCGTCCTCCATCCGGTTGATGCGCACCTCGGCCGCGATCTCGTGCCGTTGCGGCTGCAGCGTGCGCTTGAAGGCGAGGGTGTAGTCCAGCATGCGCCCGTCCTGGTCCGAGTCGCGCACCCGGTCATACGCGTTCAGCAGCAGTCGGGTGGCGTCCAGCTCGGTGTACGCGCTGCGCGATTCCTCGGTGGAGCCGCGCGAGTTGAGCTGCAGCGCGTTGGACAGCAGGTCGCGCTCGCCCAGCCGGATGTCGACGGCGGCGTTGAGGTTGTGCCCCCCGTTCCCGTTGCTGCCGCGGATGTCCTGCTCGGTGAAGGAGAGCGGAGCCTTCAGCGCGCCGAGCCGGGTGCGGTCGTTGATCCCGATGAGCGCGCGATCATCGCTGGTGAAGCCGTAGTTCAGCGAAAAGGTTGCGGGGCCGCGCTGGTACCCCACGTTCCCCGCCGCCGTGTAGCGGTCGGCGGTGGATGCGCCCAGCGTGGCCCCGCCGCTCAGCCCCAGGTCCACGTTCTGCTTCAGCACGATGTTGATGATGCCTGCCATCCCCTCCGGATCGTACTTGGCGGACGGGTTCGGAACCACCTCCACGCGGTCCAGCGTGTTGGCGGGGAGCTGCTTGAGGTAGCCGGCGAGCTGCGACCCGCGGATCGGCGACGGGCGGCCGTTGATCTGCACCACGACGTTCTCGTTGCCGCGCAGGCTCACCTTGCCGTCCGCGTCCACCTGCACCGAGGGGACCGCCTCCAGCACCTCGCTGGCATTGGTGGCCGCGGGGGCGACGTCGCGGGTCTGGTACGTGTTGCGGTCGGGCGCGATGGTGACGGCCTGGCGCTGCGCCGTCACCTCCAGCCCCTCCAGCATCACGGCGGAGCGGGCCAGCCGCACGTTCCCCACGTTCGCGCGCGGCGATGCCTCGGCCACGGTGAGCTGGCCGGTGGTCTGCGCCGTGAACCCCATCATGCTCACGCGCAGGTAGTACGTCCCCGGGCGTAGCCCCTCGATGCGGAACGTCCCGTCCGGCCGCGCGATGGCCCCCGCGATCAGCGCCGAGTCGCGCGTGCTCAGCACCGCGACGCTTGCACGGGCGACGGGCGCGCTGCTCCCCGCATCCACCACCGTCCCCCGGATCTCTCCGGGCCCGGCTGCGGGCGGTTGCGGCGCGGGGCGTTGCGCGGCGGGCGGCTGTCCGGGAGTTTGGGCCTGGAGCGACGAAGCGCCGGCGGCCGAGATTGCGAGAGTGGCGAGAATGAACCGGTGCATGGAAGCACCTCCAGAAGGGGGATGGAGACCCGCCACGGCCATGCCATGACGATCCCCGGCGAGCGTGCCGCGAATGCGGACATAGGACGCTACGGCTCCTCCTCCGCGCGGGTTTCGCCGACCCTCCGTCTTAACCAAACGCAAATGAACGGCAGGGGTCTTCGCTGAATAGGCTTGATCCCATGGTGGGAGCAGTGTAGGTTGCCATCATGCGAATCATCGCCAAGCGAACCCTATGGCAATTCTGGGAAACACATCCTCGTGGGGCACAGGCTGAGACGCCGCTTCGGGTGTGGTACAGCACCGTCGAAGACGCGGACTGGGCGAGCCCGGCGGATGTGAAAGCCACCTATGGCGATGCCAGCATTCTTCAGGAGAGCAGGGTCGTGTTCAACATCTCGGGAAACAAGTTCCGGCTCGTCGCGCGGATCAACTATCCCTATCGTGTTGTCTACGTCCGATTCGTGGGCACGCACGAGGAGTACGACGCAATCGGCGTGGAGACGATCTGATGGAAATCATGGTGCGCCCGATCCATACGGAAGAAGATTACGATGCGACGCTCGCGCTCGTAGCCACGTTGATGGATGCTGAGCCGGGCACCCCGGAGGGTGACCGTCTGGACGTGCTCGTGACTTTGATCGAGGCCTATGAAGCACGACACTGGGCCATTGCCGCGCCAGATCCCATCGAAGCAATCAGGGTGCGCATGGAACAGAAGGGTCTGCGCCAGCGCGATCTGGAGCCGATGATCGGCTCGCGGGGGCGCGTTTCCGAGGTCCTGTCTCGCAAGCGAGCGCTTACCCTTCCGATGATTCGCAAGCTTGCGGCGGGACTGGGACTACGCGCGGACATTCTCATCCAGGAATCGCGCGGCGCCATACAGCCGTAGAGCAACCTGGTGGCACCTCTCCGCGCACAACCCTGGGCGAGGTAAATACGAAAGCGGCGGCTCCAGAGCCCGCCGCTTTCGTCCATTGTGTGATTTGGTTAGGCGACCGCCTACTGCGATTTCAGCGTCTCCGCCGGGCTGATGCGCGAGACGTGGCGGGCAGGGGGGTAGCAGGCGACAAGGGCGACGGCCATCAGCAGGAGGGCGACGGCAGCCATGACGACGGGGCTGTTGGCCTCCATGTTGGGCCACGCGGCGCCCACCAGGCGCGAGAAGCCGAAGGCGCCCAGCATCCCGGGCGCGGAGCCGACCAGCGCGAGCTTCGTCCCGGAGGTGAGCACCGTGCGGGGTTCGAGCCGCCCTGCTCGCTTCCGGTGACAAGTCGGCGCGCAGGACGTCTCATTGCCGAACCTTCCCAGGATACGCCATCTGGCCCGTCTACTCGGCGTCGTCGGCAGGTCCATCGCCGGCGGTGGCATCGAAGGCCCGCGTCGGGGCTTCCATGTCCGCGAGGAACTCCGGATCCTGCGACGCCTCCTCGTAGGCCGCGTACAGCCTCGCTCGCCTGACCTCGCGAAGCTTCAGCCGAAGCGCATCTTCCACGAACGCGTGAGCGCTCGGCGCCTCCCCCTGTTCCACCAGGGAGCGAATCGCCTGCAACACACGGCCATCCACCTGGAACGTCGCTTTACGAAGATTGTGGCTCGCACCACGGCGGCGGCGGGCGACGACACGCCGGGGGTTGCTGGAGATTTCCATGGGGCAGTCCGGGATCAGGATACACTGGAAGATACGTGTGCGCGTACGGGTTAACGGCTGCATGCCGAGATGCGTGTGCGCCCGGATCGTGACGGGCACCGGGCTCAGCGCGTGGCGGATGCCGCGCGCTCAATCACCGGCTCGCGCTCCCCGGCCTGCCACGCACGGAACGCGGCCGCGTCGTCCATCCCGGCGATGCGGGAGAGGATCAGAAAGGGCGCGAGCGCGTGCCCCGGGTGCTTCCAGCGCGCCATCTCCACCAGCGCGGGGAGGGAGCGCGCGCGCAGCTCGGCCAGGAGCGCCGGGTCGCGAGACGCGGTGAGCGTCATCAGCGCGAACGCGCCCTTGTTGCGGTCGGTCCAGTGTACGGAATCCAGGAGCCGCAGGAAGGCGTGGGAGGGGATGGCGACGCCGGCCTCCGGGTGCCGCCTCGCCCACCCCGCGAGCAGGGCGAGGGCGCGCACGGCGTTGTTCCTCACCCCGTCGTCCGGGTCGTCGACCGCGTGGAGCAGCGCCGCGGCGATCGCCTTGCGGTCCGCGCCGTACGCGATCACCTGCGCGGCGAGGGCGCGGTGCCCGGCATCCGCGGAGGTGCGCAGAACCTCGTTGAGCAGGGCGTGGCGGCGCGCGGCGAAGCCGATGAACCGCTCCTGAACGGCGCGGAGCGAGGAATCCCGCGCCAGCGCGTAGCCGAGCGAGTCCTCCTCCTCGGCCGCGCCGCGGCGCACCGCGCTCATGAGGGCGCTGTCGAACGCCGCGCCCGCCGCCACGATGTCCGCCGGGAGCCGCGCGGCGCCGGTGGGGGTGGGGCGGTGGCGGACCATGGGCGTGGTCTCGTCTTCACGGATCCCCACGTACAGCATGGTGCCGCCGTCGTCCGTGCAGCATACGCGCGAGACGTCCACCTCCGCCACGCCGCGCACCGCCAGCACGCGCGCGCGGATCGGGTCGCCCGACTCCGGCACCGGGTCGCCGGGGCGCAGCCCGACCGCCGCACGCACCGCCGCTTCGGGAACGGTGCGCAACCCGTACACGTCCACCACCGCGAGTGTGTCGGGGCCGGCGGCAAGGGTCCAGAGGAGGGCGGGGAGGAGCTGCATCATGGCGGTCCGGGGTGCGGCGGTTTGGCGCGGGCTCGCCTGCGAATCTGTGGTGGGCCGCGGCGCGGAGGCAAGCGGCATCGGGAGAACGCAACGAAGCCACGGCGACGCGGTGCTCGCCGTGGCTTCTCGTGATCCGGCCCAGCTATCGTCAGGGGGCCGGACGGAGGGGCGCGCCCGGCCGGTTCCGCGATCAGTGCGTGCCGGAGGTCGCCCGGGGCGCGGGGCGGCGGCCGGTGAGGCGGCGGATCAGCTCCACCTCGCGGGGGTCGTACGGCCTGCCGTCCGTGCGAAAGATGTCGTGGAACCAGACGTCGGGCTCGGCGGTGTAGTGCCGGTCCCAGGTATCCCACGGGTAGATGGTCTGGCTCTTCCCCTGCACCATTCCCCAGTTGTACGCGCCCACCCCTTCCTCCTTCAGGATGGGGAGGATCGCCGCAAAGGTGCTCCCCCGCGGACGCGCCATGTACTCGGTGCACAGGATGGGGCGCCCGTACCGCTCCAGCGCGTCCACCAGGGGGCGGAGCGTCGCGGGCGGGTCGTAGCTGTGGAAGGTGATCACGTCCGAGTTGGCGAGCATGAACCCGGTCAGCGGCGACAGCTTCGCCGGGTCGCGCCAGTCGCCCCGCCATGGGCCCACGGTCAGCGGCTGCGACGGGTTCATGGCGCGCGCCCAGCGAAAGGTCTTGCGCAGCAGCGCGAGCGAGAGCTCCGCCTTGTTCTCCGGCTCGTAGACGTAGTACGACGACGGATTGGTGTTGTCCGGCTCGTTGAAGAGGTCCCACGCCACCACGCGGCGGTCGTTGGCGAAGCGGCCCACCACGGCCTTCACGTAGCCCTCCATCTCGTCGTGGCGGGCGGTGTCGGTCAGGATGTCCAGCCCGGGGCTCTGCACCCATCCCGAGTTGTGGAGGTGCGGCTTGGGCGCGCGCTGCCTGCCGGGGCGCGGGAACGGGTCCCACACCCCGTCAAAGATCACCAGCATCGTGCGGATGCCGTGGCGGTCCGCGATGGCGAGGTACTGGTCCACGCGGTCGAGAAAACCACGGGGATCCTGCTTGTACGCCAGGTCGTGGAGGAAGACGCGCATCGTGTTCAGCCCGATGGACTGCGCCCACCCCAGCTCCCGGTCGATGGTCCGCGGGTCGAACGTTTCCGCCTGCCACATCTCCAGCTGGTTGATGGCGGTGCTGGGGGCGTAGTTGCTCCCCACCAGCCATCCCGCTTCACGTTGCCACGCCGCCGCCCGCTCGCGCGGCCACACTCCCTGCGCCTGCGCGGCGGCGGGGAGCGCCAGCAGCGCTGCGAAGACGATCGACCGCAGAACCGACGGCGTGCACCGCGTCATGGCGACGGCTCCGTGGGCGGCGTTTCAGGCGTCCGCGTGAGCCGGCGGAGCGGGGTGGAGTATCCGATCATCAGCGCGTCGCGGAAGTTCGAGTCGCCGCTGTACTTGCGATAGCGCGCGCTGATGGTTCCGCTCCTGGGGGCCACGTGCAGCACGCCTTCCCAGTAGTTGCCGGCGCGCACTCTCACGTCCTCAGAGTGGCAGTCCACGCACTGGGCGATCGAGCGCTCCACGTTGACGAAGTTGCGCCCGGCGTTCACGCCCGCCGAGACGAAGAGCGGCTGCTCGCCGCCCAGCGAGAGCGTGGGCGTCCGCAGCCCCGCCGAGAGCGCCAGCGTCCCCGCGGACACGCCGGACGTCCTCTCGCCCACGTTGGTTTCCTGCGTGAACGCCTGCTCGTCGCTCAGGAAGAGGAGGCCTCCGTCAGCGTTCAGCGTCAGCACACGGAAGGCGGTCACGCTGGCCGGCATCTGGAATCCCCAGGCCCGGCTGCCGACACCCGCGCTGTCGGCGGCAGCGGTCTCGATGCCAATCGTGATCAGCTCGAAACCGATCATCGTCTCGAACGGCGAACGGCTCTGGGCCGCCGCCGCGCCGCTCGTGGCGAGCAGCAGCGTGAGGCAGGTGAGCGAGATGGTCGAACGCATCCGTGGGGCTTCTCCGTTCAGGTTGTGCGGGGTGTGTGGATCGGGGATCGGCCGCCTGCCCACCCGCCTGGCGGGGCGGGCAGTCGCGAACTGAGGTGCAGCGGGGGAAACATAAAGAGCGGCGGGGCGGATCGACAGATTTACGTCTTTGGCCCCGGTGGCCGCCTTCTCACGCCGCGGTGTCGACCCGCCTGAACGCTCACCGGCCGGCCGGCGCCGTGCCGAACGGGATGCGCTCGGGCATCTCGGCGGCGACGTAGGCCATGACGGCCATCGCGGCGACGGAGCGGGCGACGTCGCGGGGATCCAGCTTGTCCGGGGTGTCGGCGGCGGTGTGGTGGTACCAGAAGTAGCGGGTGCCATCCACCTCCAGCCCCATCCCCGGCACGCCCAGCGCCATGATGGGGCCGATGTCCGCCCCGCCGCCGCCGCGCCCCACGCTGTCCGCGCCGATGGGGGCCAGAAGGCGGCCGATCGACCGCACCGCCTCGAACGCCGCGTCCGTGGCGGTGATGCTGAAGCCCTTCGGCGCAAAGACTCCCGCGTCGGACTCGATGGCGAGGACGTGGTTGGGGAGCTCGGCGCGGTGGGCGTCGCGGTACGCGTTGCCGCCGCGGATGCCGTTCTCCTCGTTGGTCCACAGCACCACGCGCACCGTGCGGCGCGGGCGCAGGCCGAGCACCTTCATCAGCCGCACCGCCTCCCACGCCGCCACGCACCCGCCCGCGTCGTCCATCGCGCCCGGGGTGATGTCCCACGAGTCGATGTGCCCGCCGATCACCACCACCTCCGCCGGCCGCTCGCGTCCACGGATCTCCGCGACCACGTTGCGCGACTGCACGTCCGGCAGCATCTGCGCGCCCATGCGCAGCCGAACGCGCGGACGCTGCCCGCGTGCCTGCATGCGGCGCAGCATCATGGCGTCTTCGATGGAGAGCGCCGCGCCAGGGATCTTTGGGATGCTGTCGTTGTAGCGCATGCTGCCGGTGTGCGGCGTCTGCATCCCAAAGGGCCCCACGGAGCGGATCAGCGCCGCCACCGCGCCCACCCGCGCCGCCTCCACCGCGCCGCGTGCGCGGTACTGCACCGTCTCGCGGTACTCGGTGAAGGGGACGTCGAAGAGCACGATCTTCCCCCGCGCCTCGGCCGCGCGGCGGGTGAGCTCGTCGAAGCTCCCCACCACCAGCACCTCGGCCTCGATCCCCGGCGTACCCACGCTGCCGCCCAGCCCCAGCATGTGCAGCTCGGTGTTGCGGGGGCTCAGCAGGGTGGCCGATTCCTGGCCGCGCAACCATCGCGGCACCATCACCGGCTCGGTGTGCACGTTCTCCAGCCCGTCGCGCTTCATCTGCTCCACCACCCAGTCGATGGCGCGCTCCAGCTCCGGCGTGCCGCTGAAGCGCGGGCCGAATGTGTCCACCAGCTCGGCGATGCGGTTCCAGGCGGCGCTGTCGCGCGTGGCGGCGCGGATCAGCGAGTCGGCGGGGGCGCGGTAGCGGGATGCATCCTGGGCCGCGGCGGGCACGGCGGCCAGCAGGGCCAGGGCGAGGATCGGGCGGTGCAGGGTCATGGCGCGGAGCAGGGCAGGGGTGGCGATGGCGTCCTGGTCAATCTGCGCGCGTGGCGGCGTTCCGGCCATCCCGTGGGAGGTCGTTGTGATACCATTTAGAAGAAACCGGTGTGCATTCTGACCGGCTTGTCTCACGCAGAGACGCAGGGAGAGAACAACGGAGAAAAGCTCACACAGAGGCCACAGAAGGAACTGAAAGCCACAGAGAAAACCTTGATGCGGTTCACTCTGTGGCTCCGTGTCTCTGTGTGAGCCATGCAGTTGCAGCTCTCTCCTGCGTCTCTGCGCCTCCGCGTGAGACTTCCTTTTCCGGCTTTGCACAAACCTGGATGACGAATGCTATGAGGGCGCATACGTCGAATTACGTATTCCAGCGCGTGCAACCCCCGCGCATCTTGCTGCGATTGCGCCGGCGCCCGTGCGGGGCGCCGCCCGAAACCCGCCTGCCGAACGGAGGAACGACATGATTCGCCGGACATACCTTGCGCTCTTCCTCTGCCTGTGCGCCGCGGGTCCGCTGGATGCCCAGCGGCAGTCCGTATCCCCCGGCGACCGCGTGCGGGTGAGCGCGCGGAGCTTTCCGCGGATGAGCGGGACCGTCCTCGACGCGCGCCCCGACTCGCTGGTGCTGCGCGCGCGCGGCGGGGACACCATCCAAACCGCCTGGGCCGACGTGCGGACACTGGACGTAAGCGGCGGCCGCTCGCGGGTGGGCACCGCGCTGCGCTACGGCGGCATCGGCATGCTTACCGGCGTCGTGGCGGGAGGTGTGCTCGGCTACACCACATACCACGAGGACGACGAGGACTGGTGCATCCTCATCTGCTCGCCGGGCGACGCGGGGCTCGCGGGCGCGGCGTTCTTTGGGATCGTGGGCGGCGCGACGGGCGTGCTGTCCGGAGCGGTCTTTCCGGCGCATCGCTGGCGCCGTGCGGAGACACCCGTGACCGTGTCCGCGGCCCCGGCGGCGGAGGGCGGCGTCGCCCTGCACGCGCGGCTGAGGTTCTGATCCCGAACGGCTGGTCTCACGCAGAGGCGCAGAGGCGCAGGAGAGAAAGGCGCGCCGCATGTGTCGTGCTACGCAGTCTTGTCATACGAAAGGACGATGATGAAACGCCACACTTACCTTGCCCTCTTTCTCTCGCTGGCCGCCGCCGGGCCGCTGCTCGCGCAGGAGCGCGCCGCCATCTCTCCGGGCGACCGGGTGCGGGTGACCTCCAGCAGCATCCCGCGCACGAACGGGATCGTGCTGGAGACGAATCCTGACACGCTGGTCCTCCGCTCGCGCGGCGAGACGATCTACACCGCCTGGGCCGACGTGCGGACGCTCCACGTCGCGGAGGGCGGCTCGCGCGGACGCTCCGCGTTCAAGTACGGCCGCATCGGCGTCATCGGCGGCGCGGCGACGGGGATCGCGCTTGGCTTCGCTGCATTCGCCGGGGACAACGATTCCGCTGACGGCCCGTGCGTCATCTGCTCGCCCGAAACCGCGGCGATCTACGGCGGCGTGACGCTGGGGGTTATCGGAGGCGCGCTGGGATCGCTGGCGGGAGCGGCGTTTCCGGAGGAGAGATGGAGGCGGGTGGATGCTCCCGTGACGGTGTCCGCGGCGCCGGCGGCGGACGGACGCGTGACCCTCCAGGCAAAGCTGCGCTTCTGATCGCGGACCGGCCGGCCCTCACGCCCGGCCGCTGAGAACAGGGAGCCGAAGAGCCGCCGCCGCGCCCTTGCACGGGTGCGGCGGCGGTATGATTATCACTTCGGACGCCTGCATCCCCACCCGCGCATTGCCCGCCTTGCGCCCACAGCTTCACGAAGACATCGAGCGGCCCCACGGGGTAGCGGGCTCCAGCGACCGCGCGTTCGGCGTCGTGTTCGCGGTGGGGTTCGGCGCGTGGGCGCTCCTCCCGCTGCTCCACGGGCGCGGTGTGCGCGGGTGGGCGCTCGCCGTGGCGGCCTTGTTCCTGGCCGCCGCGCTCGCGCTCCCCCGTGTGCTGGCACCCCTCAACTGGGCCTGGACGCACCTGGGGATGCTGCTCGCGCTCATCACGAATCCCATCATCCTCGCCGTCCTCTTTTACCTGGTGCTGATGCCGGTGGGGCTGCTGATGCGCCTCGTGGGGAGGCGTCCCCTCCAGCTGGGCTTCGACCCGCGGGCGCGCAGCTACTGGACGCCGCGCGAGCCGGGCCCTGCGCCGGAATC
Source organism: Longimicrobium sp. (assembly GCA_036389135.1). Classification (NCBI taxonomy): domain Bacteria; kingdom Pseudomonadati; phylum Gemmatimonadota; class Longimicrobiia; order Longimicrobiales; family Longimicrobiaceae; genus Longimicrobium; species Longimicrobium sp. The sequence continues at coordinate 13,929 of DASVQP010000063.1, read as the reverse complement.
CATGAAACGCGAGTTCTAGAGGAGATCTCCGGATGTCCATCGTCGTGGAGCTGTGGCACTACATGCGGGTGAGGAAGAAGTTCTGGCTGGCACCCATCATCATCGTCTTCCTGCTGGTGGGCGGGCTCCTGGTGCTGGTGCAGGGCTCGGCGCTGGCGCCCTTCATCTACGCGCTCTTTTAACGGGTGCGGATCGCGGGGATCTCCGCCTACTACCACGACAGCGCGGCCGCCCTGGTGCACGACGGCCGCGTGGTCGCGGCGGCACAGGAAGAGCGCTTCACCCGCCGCCGGCACGACGCGCGCTTTCCGCGCAACGCCCTCCTGTACTGCCTTTCCGAAGCGGGAATCGCGCTGGACGAGGTGGACTACGTCGCCTTCTACGACAAGCCCTTCCTCAAGTTCGAGCGGCTGCTGGAGACGTACCTGGCCTTCGCGCCGCGCGGCTTCGCCTCCTTTCGGCGCGCGATGCCGCTCTGGATCCGCGAGAAGCTCTTCCAAAGGGATCTCCTCGCCGGGGAGCTGAGCGCACTCGCGCCCGGCCCGCGCTGGAAGGAGCGGCTCCTCTTCGGCGAGCACCACCTGAGCCACGCGGCCAGCGCCTTCTACCCGTCGCCCTTCCACGAGGCGGCGGTGCTGACGATGGACGGCGTGGGCGAGTGGGCGACCACCTCCGTGGGGCACGGATCCGGCAACCGGCTGGAGATCACGCGCGAGATCCACTTTCCGCACTCGCTGGGCCTCCTCTATTCCGCGTTCACCTACTACACGGGGTTCCGCGTGAACTCCGGCGAGTACAAGGTGATGGGGCTGGCGCCGTACGGAGTGCCGCGCTTCGCGCCCCTGATCCTCGAGCGGGTGATGGACCTAAAGGAGGACGGCTCCTTCCGGCTGGACCAGCGCTACTTCGACTACTGCACCGGGCTGCGGATGACCGGCGCCCGCTTCCACGACCTCTTCGGCGGCCCGCCGCGCCGGCCCGACGAGCCGCTGACGCAGCGCCACATGGACCTGGCCGCGTCGGTGCAGGCCGTCACCGATGAAGTGGTCCTGCGCCTGACCCGCGCCATCGCGGCCGAGACCGGGGCGAAGAACCTGTGCCTGGCGGGCGGCGTGGCGCTCAACTGCGTGGCCAACGGGCGGGTGCTGCGCGACGGGCGCTTCGAGCGCATCTGGATCCAGCCCGCGTCCGGCGACGCGGGTGGCGCGCTGGGCGCGGCGCTGGCGGCGTACCACGGTTTCCAGGACGGCCCGCGCGAGCCGGCGGCCGGCTTGGATGCCATGCACGGCAGCTACCTGGGCCCATCGTACGGCCAGCGCGACGTGGAGCGGCGTCTGACGGCGGCCGGGGCGCGCTTCACCGTGCTGGATGACGCGGAGCTGATCGCGCGAACCGTGGTTGCGCTGGAGGAGGGGAAGGCGGTGGGGTGGTTCCAGGGGCGGATGGAGTTCGGGCCGCGTGCGCTGGGGGCCCGCTCCATCCTGGCCGACCCCCGCTCGCCGGAGATGCAGAGGCGGCTCAACCTGCAGGTGAAGTTCCGCGAGTCGTTCCGCCCCTTTGCCCCTTCGGTGCTGCGCGAGGACGTGGCGGAGTGGTTCGATCTGGACGGCGACAGCCCCTACATGCTCCTGGTGGCGGAGGTGGCCGCCAGCCGCCGGCGCCCGCCCGCGGCCGGCGAGGAGGCCCTCTTTGGGATCGACCGGCTGAACGTCGCCCGCTCGTCGATCCCGGCCGTCACGCACGTGGACCACTCCGCCCGCATCCAGACGGTGCACCGCGAGACGAACCCGCGCTTCCACGCCCTGCTCACGGCGTGGAAGGCGCGCACGGGGTGCCCGGTGCTGGTGAACACCTCGTTCAACGTGCGCGGCGAGCCCATCGTCCTTTCCCCGCTCGACGCCTTTCGCTGTTTCATGGGGACCGACATCGACATCCTGGCGGCGGAGAACTGCTTCCTCCTGCGCGAGGAGCAGGACCCCGCCCTGCGCCTGTCGTACCGCGACGCCTTCGAAGCCGACTGAAAGGATCGAGGGTGTCACGCAGAGGCGCAGGGAAGAGACAACAGAGAAAAGCATCACACAGAGGCCACAGAAGGAACTGAAAGCCACGGAGAAAACTTTTGGCGGTTCTCTCTGTGGCTCTGTGTCTCTGTGTGAGCCATGCAGTTGCAGTTCCCTCCCGCGTCTCTGCGCCTCCGCGTGAGAGATCCGTTTCGGGCTTTGCTCGAACCTGTGTGACGAATGGTACCATGGCCAAACCGCCCAAGCCCCGCCGCCCGGCACCTGCGGCGCCACCGTCCCCGCCCGCACCCCGCGCCCCGCTCTCCCCCGCTCGGCGGCGGCTCTTTGCCGGGGTGATGCTCGCGGTGCCGCTGCTCTTCTTCCTCGTGCTGGAAGGCGGGCTGCGCCTGGCGGGGTTCGGCGACTCGTACCCGCTCTTCGTGAGCGCGCCCAGCCAGCCGGACTACCTCTTTCCGAATCCGGAGGTGGCGCGCCGCTACTTTCGGCCGGGGAGCATCGTTCCGCTGCCGCAGATGGACTTCTTTCGCGCGCAAAAGGCGCCGGGCGGCTTCCGCATCTTCTTCCAGGGCGAGTCGTCGGCGGCGGGCTTTCCGTACCGGCACGGGGGCGCCCCCTCGCGGATGCTGGCCGAGCGGCTGCAGGCCACCTTTCCCGCCCGCGACATCGAAGTCGTCAACACGGCCCTCACCGCCGTCAACTCGTACACGCTCCTCGACCAGCAGCGGGAGATCATCGCGCAGAAGCCGGACGCGGTGCTGATCTACACGGGCCACAACGAGTTCTACGGCGTCTTCGGCGTGGGCTCGTCGCAGTCCGGCGGGCGCTCGCGGGCGCTGGTGAAGGCGTATCTCGCGCTCCGCCCGCTGCGCAGCGTACAGCTCCTGAACCGGGCGCTCTCCCGGGCGCCGGCGGCGGACGCCTCCGCGCGCTCGGTGATGGAGCTGATGGCCGGCGAGCAGCTCATTCCGTACGGCTCGCCGCGCTACCGGGCCGGGCTCGCGCAGTTCCGCGCCAACCTGTCCGAGCTCCTGGCGCGCTACCGCGCGCGCGGCATCCCGGTGCTGATCGGCACCGTGGCCAGCAACGACCGCGGCCAGCGGCCGTTCGCCAGCGCGCTGCTGCCGGGCACCGACCGCGCCGCATGGGAGCGCGCCTACCGCGCCGGCGTGGAGGCGATGGCGCGCGGCGACACCCCCGCCGCGGAGCGCGCGCTGCACGCCGCCGTGCGCATCGACAGCACCGCGGCCGACCCGTTCTTTGCGCTCGGGCGCTGCGCCGAGGCACGCGGCGATGCGGCGGGAGCGCGCGCCGCCTACCGCGCGGCGCGGGACCGCGACCAGCTCCGCTTCCGCGCGCCGGAGGACGTCAACCGCATCATACGCGAGGAGGCCGCCCGCCACGGCGCGGCCGTCGTGGACACGCGCGGGGCGCTGGAGCGCGCATCCCCCGGCGGCGTGGTGGGCGACGCCGTGATGCTGGAGCACCTGCACCCCAACGTGCAGGGCTACTTCGTGATCGCGGACGCCTTCTACCAGGCGCTCCGGGCGAAGGGGATGATCGGCCCCTGGACCCACGCCGTGCCCGCCGCGCACGCCCGCGCCGCCCTGCCGCTGACCGCGGTGGACTCGCTCGTAGGCGTCTATCGCGCGGACCGGCTGCGCTCGGGGTGGCCCTTTCAGCCCCGCGGCGCGCGCGTGACGCCCGTGGCAGACACGCTCCGCCCGCGCGCCATCGAGGAAGAGCTGGCGCTGGGGCTGGTGCGCGAGACGATGTCGTGGCCCGAAGCCACGGACCGGCTGCGCGACGCCTACGAGCGCGCGGGCGACCGCGAAGGGGCGCTGCGGGCCGCGCGCGCCATGGCCCAGGAGTTCCGGGCCGACGCGGAGCCCGCTTTCGCGGCGGGGCGGCTCGCCTTCGTGCTGGGCCGCCACGACGAGGCGCTGCGCTACGCCCGCGCCGCGGTGGAGCGCGGGGAGACGGCGCAGTCGGCGCAGCTCCTGGGCTTCGTCCTCCTGCGCCGCGGCGACCAGGCGGGGGGTGCGCGGAGCCTGCGGCGCGCCGCCGCGCTCGACCCGAGCGACCAGCGCATGGCCTTCGCCGCCACCGCCGCCGAAGCGATCCCGCGGCTGGAGCAGGCCCGCGCCCGCACGCCCCGCGACCCCGGGGTCCTCTTCAACCTGGCGACCGTGTACGCCATGACGCAGCAGTTCGACGGCGCGCGCGAAGTGCTCGCGGTGCTCCGGGAGGTGGAGCCGGGGCATGCCGGGGCGCGGGAGTTGGCGCAGCGGCTGCCCTGAGTGGGAATGCGGCCGGCCGCCCCCCCATTCCCCATTCCCCATTCCCCATTCCCCATTCCCCATTCCCCATTCCCCATTCCCCATTCCCCATTCCCCAACGGGCCCGGCGCGCTGCGCGAACGGGCGGGGCGTTGGTATTCCGGCGCGCTCCTGCTACTTTGGGCGCGCGAAACCTGACGGATCTGTCTGGTGAGCACGACGAACGAAAACGGGACGCTGCCGGGATATGATCTGGGATTTCCTGAACGAGAAGCTGGCGGAGGCCTTTGCCGCGGCGGGGTACGGCGAGGTGCCGGCGGTCGCTGAGAAGTCGCGGCGGCCGGAGGCGGGGCAGTTCCAGTGCAACACCGCGATGTCGCTGGCCAGGGCCGCGCGGCAGGCGCCCGTCGCCATCGCGAACGCGGTGGCGGCGAAGCTGGAGTTCCCTTTTGACCGCGTGTCGGTGGCCGGGCCGGGGTTCATCAACTTCTCGCTGTCCGACGAGTACCTCGCGCGCCAGGCCGGGGCGCTGCTCGAGGATCCGCGGCACGGCGCGCCGCAGGTGCAGCCCATCAAGCTGATGATGGACTTCGGCGGGCCCAACGTCGCCAAGCGGATGCACGTGGGGCACCTGCGCTCCTCCATCATCGGCGACGCGCTGCAGCGCTGCGCCCGCTTCGTGGGCCACGACGTCACCAGCGACGTGCACCTGGGCGACTGGGGGCTCCCCATGGGGATGCTCGTCACCGAGATTCGCCGCCGCTGGCCGGAGCTGCCGTACTTCGCCCCCGGCGGCCCCACCGGCCCGGTGGATGACGGGATCACCGTGGACGTCCTCAACAAGCTGTACCCGGAGGCCGCGGCGCGCACAAAGGCCGACCCCGCCGCGCTGGAGGAGGCGAAGCAGGCCACCACCGCGCTCCAGACCGGCGACCCCGGACTCCGCGCGCTCTGGAGGCGGATGGTGGACGTGTCGGTCGCGTCCGTGCGCGCCGACCTGGACCTGATGGGCGTCACCTTCGACCTGTGGGAAGGCGAGAGCGACGTCCGCGACCGGCTGGACGGGATGCTGGAGCGCCTCACCGAGAGCGGCGTGGCCGAGCGCTCCGAGGGCGCGCTGGTGGTGCAGGTGGGGCGCGACGACGATTCGGAGCCGGTGCCGCCCCTCCTCCTGGTCAAAGGCGACGGGAGCGTCACCTACGGCGCCACCGACATCGCCACCATCGAGCACCGCGTGGAGCTTCGCGATCCCGACGTCATCTGGTACGTGGTGGACCAGCGGCAGCGGCTCCACTTCGTGCAGGTCTTCCGCGCGGCCGAGGCGGGGGGGATGGTAAAGGATGGCCGCCCCGTGCTGGAGCACCTGGGGTTCGGCACGATGAACGCGCCGGACGGCAAGCCCTTCAAGACGCGCGCGGGCGAGGTGATGAGCCTGCGCGACCTCCTGGAGCTCACCATCGCGGAGGCGCGCAGCCGCCTCGGCGAGATCGCGCTCTCCGCCGACATCACGGACGAGGAGCGGGAGACGATCGCGAAGCGGATCGGTCTGGCCGCCATCAAGTTCGCGGACCTGCGCAACCACCGCACGTCGGACTACATCTTCGACGTCGCGCAGTTCTCCTCTTTCGAGGGAAAGACGGGGCCGTACCTCTGCTACTCCATCGTCCGCTCGCGCTCCATCCAGGCCAAGGCGGCGGCCGCCGGATTCGAGGCGGGCGAGCTGGTGCCGCCGCGCAGCGACGAGGAGCGCGACGTGTGCCTGCGCCTGCTGGACTTCGGGCGGGCGGTGCTCGCCACCTACGAGCGGCGCGCGCCCAACGCCCTGTGCGAGCACGCATTCGAGCTGGCGCAGAGCTTCAACGCCTTCTACCATGCCCACCACATCCTCTCCGAGGAAGATGCGGCCCGGCGCGCCTCCATGCTCACCCTCACGCGGCTGGTAAGCGACCAGCTCGTGCTGGCGTTGGGCATTCTGGGGATCGAGGCGCCGGAGCGGATGTAGGCGGGGGGCCTCACCCCCGTCTCGTTACACTCGACTGCCCCCTCTCCCGATAACGGGAGAGGGCTGCGCCCTCCGTTATCGAGAGAGGGGGCTGGAACAGCGCTCCGCGACCTTCGCGGTGGGGGCGTGTTTCGTTGCGTCCGTGCCCTGGGTCAGCGCGCGGGGGGGAGGGTGGCGCATTCGACGCGGGTGGCGCGCACGTGCCAGTTCTGCGTTCCAGATTGCGCCGTGCCGGCGAGCTCCGTTCCGCGGTCGTTCAGCTCCATGGTGCCTTCCGTGGCGCCCTCGTTCCAGCGGACACGGATGGAGGAGCCACCACGGACGGACTGCCAGCGAACCGGGCGCCAGGCGCCGCTTTCCTCCACGATCCGCCCGTCGTACCAGTGCGCCCCCACCGCCCCTCCTCCACGGTCCCTAAGCACCAGCCACTGGCCGGAGAGCTGGGTGGCGGAACGGGACAGGAGCGGCGTCGAGGAGCGGTAGCAGCTGTGATCGCCGCTGGGCTGCGGGACGTCCGTACGCGGGGGCAGCGACCCGCAGGCGGCCACCAGCGCGAGTGAGGCCAGAGCGATGCGACGGAGGCGATTCATCGGGACTCGGCGGTTCGAAGGTATTCGTGAGGCGAGCATCGTATCGTACCGGATGGAAGAATCCGGCCGCGGGGTGAGCGCTCTTTGTTGCGGAACCATCTGGACGAGATATTGGGTCCAGATGGATCAACCATGGAGGAGCCATGACCGTGAGCGCGATGGAAGTCGCGGAGATGCTGGGCGGGGCTCGCACGCTCGGGCGGCGCGTGGGGACGCTCACGGAGCTGCGCCGCGCGGTGGAGGAGGGGCTGCCCGTGGAATCGCTGGATGCGGTTGCGGGGTATCTAAGCGTGAACGAAATCGAGGCGTCCACGCTCAAGTACCGCATCGTGCCCAAGACCACGCTCCGGCGGCGTACCCGCCTCAGCCCCGAGGAAAGCGAGCGCACGGAGCGGCTGGCCCGCCTCGCCACGCTCGCCGAGCACGTGTGGGAAAGATCCGGGGCTCGCGCGCGAGTTCCTCACCAGTGTCCAGCCCCAGCTCGGTGACGAGCGGCCGATCGACCTCGCCCGCACTGATCTCGGCGCGCGGGAGGTGGAGGAGCTGCTGATGAGGATCGAGTACGCGCTTCCCGTATGATCGCCTGGCGGATCACCAAGACGCGGCATCCGCCCTACGATGGAACGGGTGCGCATGACTGGGGCGGCCGGTGGAACTCGCGGGGGCGCCGCGTCATCTACGGCGCGGACTCGTTTGCCGGGGCCATCCTGGAGATCCTCGCGCACACGCTGAAGCCGCGCACCCTTCCCGGTCCCCACCACGCCGTCCGCATCGATGTTCCGGATGAGCTCATGGAACGCCTCGACCCGGCTGTCCTCCCTGGATGGGACGCCAGGCAGTCGCCCGCCGCGGCCGCGTTCGGCGACGCCTGGTACGGCCAGAGGCGCTCCGCCGGACTGCTGGTGCCCGCCGTTTCGTCACGCCCCGTGGGACTAAACTTGTTGATCAATCCAGAGCATCCGGACGCCGCTCGGATCAGGGTCTCCGAGCCCTTTGCCGTGCCCTGGGACGAGCGGCCTCGTCGACTCCACCCTCTTCGACGACGCACGCTGGTGGGTCGCGGTGGACGGGGCTCGCGTTCCGGCGGCGGGGACGGTGCAGAAGTTTACCCGCGACTGGTGAAGGACGGATGGTGCGATAGTGCGTCGGGGGCGCCCCTGTTGTCATCCTGATGGAGCCGCCCCGCAGGGCAGTGCCGCCGCCGTCGACTCCTGCGGCGCGAAGTTCTCAGCGCAACCCGAACGGCAATCTCACTCTGTGTGAGCCGCTGTTGCTGTTCTTCAAGCTAATGCTGGGTTGATTGACTTAGTCTCGCCCGCCCCTCACTTTACACGTGTAGATCGCGTCTCCCGCCTCGATAGCCGATGACCGAGTCTCCCCACCTCACCGAGCTTCAGCTTGCGATCCTGCGCGTCCTCTGGGAGCGCGGGGAGGCGGGGGTGCCCGAGGTTTACCGCGCGCTGTGGGACGAGCGGCGGCTGGCGCAGTCGACGATCGCCACGATGATCGGGCGGATGGAGAAGCGGGCGATCCTCACGCGCCGCTGGGAGGACCGCCAGTACCTGTACCGCCCCGCCGTCACTGAAGAGGAGGTGCGGCGCTCGATGGTGGCCGGGCTGACGTCGCTCCTCTTCGGCGGGAGCAGCGCGGCGCTCGTGTCTCACCTGGTGGAGTCGCGCGAGATCGAGCCGGGCGACCTGGATTCGGTGAGGGCCCTGCTGAATTCGATCGAGGAGGACGATGACGGGGCTCGGTAGCGGCGCGCTCTCCGCGCTCGTGGGGTGGCTGCTGACGTACGCCATCCACAGCACCCTCCTGCTGGGCGGCGCGTGGCTCGTTGCCCGCGGCCGCTTCGTAGGCGAGCGCGGGGCGGACCTCCTCTGGAAGATGGCGCTGGTGGGTGGGCTCGCCACGGCCACCGTGCAGAGCGTGGCGGATGTCGGTCCGTCTGTCGGCATTCCCTCCGCCGCGGCGCCCGTGCGGATGCGGCGAGTGGAGCTGACACAGATACGTCCGGGCGGGGGGGCGCCCGTCGTCCGGCGCTGGAGCGGGCCGGTGCAGGTGGGGCCGAGAGCGCCGGCCGGGGTGCTCGCCGCGCTGCTCACCGCAGCGTGGGCACTGGCCGCCGCCGCGAGGCTGGCGATGCTGGCGGGGGCACACCTGCGCCTGCGCCGCTGCCTCGCGGGGCGGCGCGAGCTCCCGGCAGGAGAGCTGACGCGGCTGGCGGAGTCGCTCGCGGGCTCGGGCGTGCGGATCACCGTGTCAGATCTGCTCCCGGCGCCGGTGGCGCTGGGGCGCGCGGAGATCTGCCTTCCGCGGCGCGTGCTGGACGAGCTCACGACGGGACAGCAGCACAGCATCGTCGCGCACGAGGCGGCGCACCTCGTCCGCCGCGATCCGCTCTGGCTTTTCCTGCTCGGGATGGTGGGGGCCGTCTTTTTCTTCCAGCCCCTCAACGCCCTGGCGCTGCGCCGCTACCGCGAGGGCGCCGAGTTCCTGTGCGACGACTGGGCGGTGAGGGCGACGGGGAGGCCGCGCGAGCTGGCGCGCTCCATCGCCTCCATCGCGGGGTGGCTGTCGGCTCCCGCGGGGGAGGTGCCGATGGCCGCCATGGTGGAGCACGGGTCGCCGCTCGTGCGCCGCGTCCACCGCCTGGTCGCCGCGGAGCGCTCCAGTGAGGACATCCGCGGATGGAGAGCGGGTGCCGTCGCCGCGCTCCTGTTGCTCGGCGCGGTGCTGATGAGTGCGCCGCACGCCTTCGTCCGCCAGCCCACTCCCAAGCGGGTGGCGGCGCGGCAGGTGATGTTCGAGGAGCTCGCACGGACGGGCCAGCTCCTTCGCCACGTGCGTACCGTCGACAGGCGGCTCCTCGATTCGATGCCCCCGGCGCGCTGACCCGCGCCACCCCGGCAACCATCCGTGTGCAATCGGGATCTACAGTTGTAGATCGTACTTCGAAACCCCCCACATCAGACGAACCGATGAAGACTCGATTCCGCGCTCCGGCCGCACTGCGGCGCATCCTTGCCTGCGGCGCGCTCGTGCTCCTGGGCACCACGCCGGCGCTGCACGCGCAGGGCGCCGCGCTTCCCGAAACGCCCGCCGGGCGCCGCGCCGCCGCGCTGCTGGCGGAGATCCGCGAGGTGCGCGAGGACCGCGTGCGCGCCTTCGTGGGAGAGCAGATGATGGGGGAGCTCCAGCAGATCCCGATTGAGCGCCACCTGGCGCAGTTCCGCCGCATGTCCGCCGATTTCGGGACGGCGGGGGTGGAGGCGGTGCGCTCCGTCTCGCCGACGCGGGTGGAGGTGAGGGTGCGCGGGGTGGGCGGTCCGCTCATGCTGTCGCTGGAAGTGGAGCCCACCGCTCCGCACCGCATCTCGGACCTGCGCGTGCAGGCGGCGGGCGACGGCGCGCCCGAGCCACGCCCCACGGGTCCGCTCACGGACCAGGCGCGCATGGCGGTGGTGGACAGCGCGGCGGGGCTCCTGGCGCGCTTCTACGTCACGCGCGACACCGCCGAGATCATCGGCGCACGCCTCCGCGAGCGCGCGCGATCCGGCGCGTACGCGGGGATGACGGACCGGGCCGCGTTCGCCACGGCGCTGACGGCCGACATCCTCGCCGCCCACCCCGACCAGCACCTGCGCGTCGTCCCCGGCCCGGCGATGCAGGGGCCGCAGCGCCGCGCGCCACAGGCGGACTCAGCCGCGGGGCGCTTCCGCTTCATCACCGACGCGCGCGTCCTGGACGGCAACGTCGGCTACTTGAAGATGAGCTCCTTCCCCGGCCCGAGCGAGGCGATGGACGAGATGGCGGCGGCGCTGCGCACGCTGGAGCGCACCGACGCCATGATCATCGACGTACGCGAGTCGCGGGGAGGAAGCGCGCAGCTCGCCAACTTCCTCATCAGCCACTTCACCGCCCCCGACCTGCTCTCGCTGGCGGTGTTCGACCCCGCGAGCGGCGACACCACGCTCCGCCGCACGCTCCCGGAAGTGGCCGGCCCGCGCCGGCTGGACGTACCGCTCTTCGTGCTGATCGACAAGGGCTCGCGCTCGGCGGCGGAGGACGTGCCGTTCGTGCTGCGCAACCTGGGACGCGCGACGCTGGTGGGGGAGCGCACGGCGGGAGCGGGACGCAACAACCGCTTCTTCCCGCTGGGCGAGGGGATGAGCATCTCGATCTCCGTGACGCGCGTATGGGACCCCTGCACGGGCGCGGAGTGGGAGCGCACGGGGATCGCGCCGGACATCGCAGTCGCGCCCGCCGACGCGCTGAATGCCGCGCTGCGTGCCGCCCGCGACCCGGCCCGACGGCCGGCTGCGTCGCTTCCCCAGGCGCAGTGCCGGCGCGGATAAGAACCGAAACAGCCTCACACGGAGCCACAGAGGGAGCGGCAAGAACAGCGGAGAAGTTCTTCGCGGCTCGCGGTTCCCCTCCGTGCCCCCTGTGTGAGGGTGGTCGATCCAGCTTCTTGCGCCGGGCGTAGAGGGAGGATAGAATGCGTTTGAGAATCGTTCTCAACGCCATATAGCTTCTATCCGACGACCCGATGCGACAGATCACCCTTCTGGGGGCGGCGTGCCTGCTCTGCAGCGCTCCGCTCGCGGCCCAGTCCGCTGCTTCCACCGCGGTATCCGCCGAGGTCCCGGCGAGCATCCGCTTCCAGATCCCGGCGCAGCCGCTCGCCGATGCGCTGCGCGAGTTCGGGCGGCAGGCCGGTGTGCCGGTGCGCGCCGACCTGGCCGCGGCGGCGGGGGTGCGGTCGCGTGCGCTTGCCGGCGCGTACACCGCGGAGGAGGCGCTCGGGCGGCTGGTGGAGGGGACCGGGCTCAGGGGCTTCATCGCTGAGAACGGGACGGCGCAGATCACGCGCGGCGGAACGGCGGCGTACACGCTGACGCCGCTGACCGTCCTCGGGACGAGGAACCGCGGGTATGCGGCGGCTCGCACCAGCAGCGCCACCAGGACGGAGACGCCGCTTCGCGACGTGCCGCAGTCGGTGAGCCTGGTGACGCGCGAGCTGATCGCCGACCAGGCGATGCAGGGGATGGGCGACGTTGTGCGCTACCTTCCCGGGATCACGATGGGGCAGGGGGAGGGGCACCGCGACGCTCCCACCATCCGCGGAAACAGCTCCACGGCTGACTTCTTCGTGGACGGCGTGCGCGACGACGCGCAGTACTTCCGCGACCTGTACAACGTGGAGCGGGTGGAGGCGCTCAAGGGCTCCAACGCGATGATCTTTGGGCGCGGCGGCGGCGGGGGCGTGCTCAACCGCGTGAGCAAGGAGGCGCAGTGGACGCCCGCGCGCGTGGTGACGATGGAGGGCGGCTCCTTCGACCACCGCCGCGGGATGGTGGACCTGGGGCAGGGGCTGGGGAGCGCGGTGGCGCTGCGCTTCAACGGGATGTACGAGAACTCGGGCGGCTTCCGCGACCGGGCCTCGCTTGAGCGCTACGGCATCAACCCGACGCTGGCGCTCGCGCTCGGCACGCGCACCACCTTCCGGGCAGGATACGAGCTCTTCAGCGACCACCGCTCCGTGGACCGCGGCCTCCCGTCGTTCAACGGGCGCCCGTCGGACGCGGACATCACCACCTTCTTTGGCAATCCCGACTCCAGCTACTCGCGGATCCGGGTGCACTCGCTGGGCGGCCTTCTGGAGCACCGCACGCGCGGCGGGATCACGCTGCGCAACCGGACGCGCTACGCTACGTACGACAAGTTCTACCAGAACAGCTACCCCGGCGCGGTGAACGCGAACGGGACGCAGGTGGCGCTCTCCGCCTACAACAACGGTACGGACCGCGCCAACCTGTTCAACCAGACGGACGTCATCGTGGAAGCCGCCACCGGCCCCGTACGCCACACGCTGCTGGCGGGCGTGGAGATCGGGCGGCAGCAGACGGAGAACTACCGCGAGACGGGCTACTACAACGACAACGCGACCTCCTTCTCCGCCCCCATCGGCGAGCCGACGGTCGCCACGCCCATCACCTTCCGCCAGAGCGCCACTGACGCGGACAACCGCGCGCGCACCTCGGTGGCCGGGGTATACGTGCAGGACCAGGTGGAGATCGCGCGCTTCCTCCAGGTCGTGGGCGGGGTGCGCTTCGAGCGCTTCGACATCGGCTTCGTGAACCACCGCAACGGCGAGGTGCTGGACCGCCGCGACGACCTGGTGTCGCCGCGCGCGGGGCTGGTGCTGAAGCCGGTGCAGCCGGTGTCGCTCTACGGCACGTACAGCGTGTCGTACCTGCCGAGCTCGGGCGACCAGTTCAGCTCGCTGACGGCGACGACGGAGACGCTGGAGCCGGAGCGCTTCACCAACCGCGAGGTGGGCGCCAAGTGGGACGTGCGCCCGAGCTTCGCCCTCACCGGCGCCATCTACCGCCTGGACCGTGACAACACCTCGGCCCCGGACCCGGCCGACCCCAAGAAGACGGTGCAGACGGGCAGCCAGCGCACCACGGGCTGGGAGCTGGGCGCCTCGGGTGACGTGACCTCGTCGTGGCAGGTGGTGGCCGGCTTCGCATCGCAGAACGCGGAGATCACGAGCACCACGAGCGCGGCGAAGGCGGGCCAGCGCGTGGCGCTGGTGCCGCACCGCACACTCGCGCTGTGGAACCGGGTGCAGCTCATCCCCGCGCTTGGCTTCGGGGTCGGCGTGGTGCGCCAGTCCGAGATGTTCGCGGCCATCGACAACACCGTGACGCTCCCCGGCTTCACCCGTGCCGACGCCGCGCTCTTCCTGCGCCTCGGCGCCCGCGCCAGCGCGCAGCTCAACGTGGAGAACGTCCTTGACGAGCGCTACTACGCCACCTCGCATGGCAACAACAACATCATGCCCGGCGCGTCGCGGACGGTGCGGGTGTCGGTGAGCACGCGGCGGTAAATAGTTTCCATCCGGAAACAGCGGAAAAGCGGGTATCGGGTAGCCGTGGAAAACGTCGTACGGAGCGGTTGCTACGCAATTCGAACCCGATCCGCGGGTATGATTCCGCTCCGTTTGGGTCAGAGACGCAGGTACATGCCGC
>DASVQP010000062.1 GCA_036389135.1 Longimicrobium sp. | reverse complement strand
ATGTACCTGCGTCTCTGACCCAAACGGAGCGGAATCATACCCGCGGATCGGGTTCGAATTGCGTAGCAACCGCTCCGTACGACGTTTTCCACGGCTACCCGATACCCGCTTTTCCGCTGTTTCCGGATGGAAACTAGTTAGTGACAAACCTAGTTGAAGGTTGCGCTGAGCCACACGATTAACCCTGGACCCGTCGACGTTGAATGCGGCTCTCCCTTGATAGCGTGCGCACCGTGCACCCCCAGCCACTCGCGAGCGCCGGTCGCCGCGCCGTCGTTCGTCTCCCGGTGCCGGTCTGCGCAGGTGCGGATGCTGCTCCCGCCCGACCGACGGCGCTGCAGAGGCGCAGCGGCGAGCACCAGCAGAGGAACGGTGGACCTGAAGAGCTTCAATGCAGAATCGTCGTGTGATCGGTTTGGCGGTGAGAAACATGCCGCACTACCGAGGCGTGTGAAAGTGGAATAACCGAATGATCGTATATTGCTTCAAGAGATCATTCCGAAATTTATCGACATTCGCTCGTGCTTCCAATATCAAATCTAGAAAGGGTCCACTCGAGTGTTCTTGACGCGACGCATCAAAAAGTGTCCACCGAAACAGCGTGGCTGCGTCCCAGTTTTCGTTTGCCACTTCACGGTATAGTTGCTCCTCAATCGAAGAGATAGTTCTTCCCATCGCCCATGAATCGGCTGGGTAGGGCAGATAACCAGGTCTTGATTCATCTCCGAGCCATGCCAGCGCATCGTCGAGTCCCGCCAAGAAATCGACATATTGACGGACGGAGCGAAGCGCCTCTCGCTCGAGACGAGCCTCGGGCATCGGCAAAAAACGGAAATGAGCTCCCATACGGTTTAGCACCTCCCGTTGAGCAGCACTAACGCATCGTGTTGAGATGTCGTCGAAATACCGGCTACTTCGTCTACTACGAGTGTACGCAAATCCGGATCTCCTCTGTAGTCGGCCAGAAGAATATCGAACTCACTCTCAGCAAGGTCAGCGACGAGATATTCGTGTGAGCCAACCAGACCTGATCCTGCAACGTGCCTTCTCGCCGGAGGAATCATGTCGATATCAACCCGATATACTAGCGGATAGAAAAAAACAATATCGATTGTATCACATATGTCTTTCAACTGTGTGGCCGTGCTGAGATCGAACGTCCCCATGCGCTCATGCAGGATGATCCCTTTCCGCAGGTTTAGTCGAGTTTGCGTTATTAGCTTATCGAAGTCATCACGGTCCCGCCACGGCTGATAAAGATCTTGGTAAATTAGGTGCGGGTTGGATGATTTGGGGTTCGGCAGCCGGTAGGGGAAGTACTCGACCGCCAACCACGTATAATGGCTTCTCCCGTAAAAATAATGGGCAAGAATCCAGGCCAGGCTCGCAGATGTCCCATAGTAATGTTGTGCCATTTCCGGTGCCGGTCGACTCGGCGCAGAAGGAGAGGGAGTGCTGTAGTTTACCGATCTCTGTCAGTAGCGAGAACCGGACCATCATGGCCGTGCTCTCACTAGACAGTACAGGCAAGTACGAACAGGTGCGGGTAGGCGTAGTTTCGAATCCACAAGCACCCGCGCAGTATAGGAAGAATCACCTCAGGCCCACCACCGCGACAGACGGTCGCACGGCATCGCGGGGATGGCGAGGCCGGCGTGCTTGTAGTGGGAGGTGTCGTTGAAGAGGGTCAGGCGCGCGCGCGTGGTGCCGCGGAAGTCGACGATGTTCAGGGCGGCCGGGCTCTGGTCCAGGTTGTCGCGGTAGCGGCGCGGGTCGAAGCCCAGCAGCGAGCTGAGCAGCAGGCGGATCGTCGCCTTGTGCGACACCACGAGGATCGTCTCGCCAGGGTGGGCGCGCACCAGCTCCAGCATGGCGGGAAGCGCGCGCGCCGTTACGTCCAGCCCCGTCTCGCCGCCCTGTGGGGCAAAGGTGTACGGGTCCGCCTCCCAGCACCGGACCTCGTCCGGGAAGCGCGTCTCCACCTCGTCGCGCGTCATCTCCTCCCAGCGGCCGTGCGAGATCTCGCGCAGCCGTGCATCGGTGGTCACCGGCAGCTCGTGCGGAGCGGCGGCGATGCGGGCCGTCTCCAGCGCGCGGCCCAGCGGCGATGTGTAGACGGCCGCGATCGGCTCGCCGCTCAGCCGCAGCGCCAGCCGCCGCGCCTGCTCGCGCCCATCGTCGGAAAGAGGGACCTCAATGGAGCCGGCGAAGCGGTTCTCGGCGGTCAGCACCGTGGCGCCGTGGCGAACCAGAAAGACGCGCGTGGTGGAGGATGCCATTGGTCCCGAGGATGAGCGCGAAAGTCGTCGCGAGCGCGCCGTGATCCGGCAACTCGGATGCCGCCCACAACGAACCGCGGCCCGCACCCCCGTCGCGAGGGTGCGGGCCGCGGAGGTGTTCCGGCGGGGTGCGCTCAGCGCCGCATCTGGCCGTTGCTGGATGCCACGTTCAGGATCGGGGCGAGGATCGCGTCCTCCACGCACATAGGCTCCAGGACCGGGGCCGGCATCGCGGGCAGCTCGCAGAACTCGAAGCAGTTGCCGTTGCCGTCGCACACCAGGATCTCGGCGGGGCCCGCGGCGTCGCCGCCCGTCATCGAAAGGAGGTGGAACTGGCCGGTCAGCCCCACGGGGAGCCCCAGGCGAAACGTCCCGTCGGCCCCGGTGCGTGCCTGCACCACCGGCGTCCGGCCGCTTCCCGGGCGGTAGACGCCGACGGGGACGTTGCCCAGCACCGCCTTCGCGTCCTTGGAGACCAGGCGCAGGCTCAGCGTGCGTCCGGCCAGCGCGGTCCACTGGTCGCCGTGGCGAACGACGCCGGAGGAGCGCAGCAGGTCGCACTCGCGCGTGTCGAACACCGTGCCGCCGCTCGCCAGCACGTCGCACGGCGAGCCCGAGACTGGCCCGTTGACCGTGCGGTTGTTCGCGCCGCTCTGGGCCGCGGCGGTTCCGGACGCCAGGGTCATCATGGCGGCCAGCAGAATGAGGCGCCTGCTCCTGCGTATGTCGTGGCTCATCGCATCTCTCCGGGACGTGTCGTGCCGCTGAACGCGGCGAAGGGCACTGCAGGGGCAACCCCGTACGATAAACACGCTTCCGGAGCGATACAAGAAAACATCAGTCGCCGCGCCGTTCAGCCTCGTCTGTCCCCGTCTACGGCGCGCGCGAGGTGTCGCGGGGCTGCGGGGGCGGCAGGGTGCGCGGATCGACCGACTCGTCTTCCAGGCGGATGCGGAGCACGCCGTCCTGCCGGCGCAGGAGGCCGGTGTACGAGAGCGCCAGCGGGGCCGCCCCTCCGCGCCGGCCCCAGAGGAAGCGGCCCGCCACGACCACCGCATCGGGCCCCACGGGCTCGAACGACAGGTCGCGCCACTCGAACGAGGCGGGCGGCGACCAACGTGGGCCGCCGTACCGCGCCACGATCGAGTCGTACGGCTCGAAGTCCTTGTTGCCGTTCCCCATGAAGTACGCGCCGTTCCGGTCGTAGCGCCCCGAGATCGCGGCGCGGTTGCCGGCGAGCAGGTCGCGCGCGTAGCCGTCCATGAAGGCGCGCGCCTCCTCCACCACGCCCGCCTGCGAGGGGGCGCCGGCGGGAGCCCCGCTCGCGGCACAGGCGCCGGTCGCGATCATTGCCGCGAGAACCAGCGCGCTCAACCGCCTGCCTCGATTTCGATGCATGCGCAAGCCTCGGCCAGGGGTTCAGGGCGGGTGTTTCAGCCGCGCGCCGCGCCCATCGGCATGGGATGGATTTCGAAGGCGAAGCCCTGGCCGGAGCGGATGGTGGGGTCGCCGTCGGTGAAGGCGCGGACCTCGGCCTCGCTCGCGAACTCCACGACGCCCATTCCGAACGGGCCGCTGGGGTCCGCCACGAAGCCGAAGGTGATGACGCTGCCGCGCGCCACCGCGTCGTTCCAGTACGCGGCGTGCTCCTGCATCAGCCGCATCTCGGCTTCGGTCATGTCCATCGCGAATGTCGTCCTCGGCGGCAGCAGCTTGCAGAAGAAATTCATGTTGTGTCGTTGGAGGATGTGGATGCCCGCCCCCCTCCGGGGTCGGCCGACCGCAAAGTACACGGCGCGCGTGCCCGCCGCACCGGTCAGCGCACGCCCCACTCCCAGATGGCGTAGGCGGTCTTCTTGTCCAGCGGATGGCCGCCCTGCTTCAGCGTGAGCGCGATCTGCCCGCGGTGGTGCGACTCGTGGGAGACCAGGTAGCCGAGGAACGCCGTCACGTGCGGCTTGAAGCCCTTCACCCTGCCGCCGGCGGCCACGCTCTGCCGCAGCAGCTCGGCGATGGCGGTGGCCGAGCTCTCCAGCGCCGTCCGCAGACGGGGATGATCGGCCGCGTCCGTCTTCTCCACCTTTTCGAGGCCGGCGAGCAGCTCGGGAGCGGATTGCTTCAGCCACATCAGCCGCACGTTGTGCACATGCGCGAACTGCTCGGCCACCGTCCTGCCCTTCGAAGCGGGCACGTCGCCCAGCGCCTCCGGGGCAACGGCGTCCAGGAGGTACAGGTTGATGCGGTTGTGGATCGCCCAGGTCTCCAGAAGCTGCTCGTCCATGGGCCGATGCGGGTAGAAGGGCGAGAGAAGAGCTCCGAACCGCAACGTAAAGGCGAGGGGCAGCAGAGTACAACGATTTTCGGCCCGCGGTGTGCAGCCGAACGCGGGGAGCCGCGTACCGCATCGCGAAAAAAATTCGGGTGTTTCCACGGCGCGCGTGCTATACTGGGAAAGGTGCAGCCGTATCCCCCGATTTTAGAGGTGGTCGATGAGCGCAAACAAGCAGGCGTACACCGAAGCGTTCGAGCGTGCACTGCACGGAAAACCGCGCCCCTTCCTGGACAAGGTCCTCGCCGTCTTCACCGAAGACCAGTACACCCGCCAGTCGCGCGAAAAGGGCGAGCGCGATGGTATGGCCGCCCGCGAAGCCGGCGCGCCCGCCGGGGAAGGCTCGTCGCCGGCCATGGAGTCGCCCCCGATCGCGTAGCGCCGCCGGGCTCGCGCGAGCCACCCACCGCTCCCGTGAGCGCCTCCGAACCCACGTCTCCGCCCTGGCGGCAGGCCCTTGTGCCCAGGGCGGAGCGGACCGGCTACCGCGTTCCGCTCAAGACCCACGTCCACATGCCCGGCCGGGTGGTGGCGGACGTGGCCGGGGTGTTCCTGCGGCTTCCGCGCTGGCAGGGCGCGCCCTTTGTGGACGACCTCGGTAAGAAGGCCGCCGCCATGATCGAGCTGGACGGTGAGCACCTCATGCCCGAGCTCGCCCTGCTGCGCCTGCTGGAGCGCGACGGCTGGCGCGGGCGCTGGGTGAACACCACCGGCGCGGGCGGCGAAGTCTGGAAGTACCTCACGCATTGGGAAGACGTCCCCCGCGCCGGGCAGCGCAACCGCGTGCTGGAGGAGGAGGAACCGCGGCAGGTCCTCGCGGGCGTAGCGCGGCGGGCGGCGAAGCGCTACGCCGGGTGCTGGGACGTGTACGCGTGGCGCGACGGCCACTTCGCCTTCCTGCAGACGAAGCGCGGCGCGCCCAACGCGAAGTCCGAAGTCGGCGCGGCGCAGGTGGACTGGCTGCACACCGCCCTCCTCTTCGGCGACCCCCGCATCACCGTGGACTCGTTCGCCGTGGTGCACTGGGACTACGCCTGATGCGCCGATGTGAAGCCCCTCCACCCGCCTGGTGGAGGGGCTGCCCCGTTCCCCCGGCACCGCTCGTGCGGTCGCACCCCGGTCGCGAGCGCGCCCGCGCATCGCCGCCGTCCCACCGAGCGCCGGAGCCCCGAGATGAAGCCGCAGATCGCCATCCTGTTGACCGCCGTACTCAGCGCGTGCGCCACCACCGGACCCGGGAGCGCCGGGGGGACGGGAATGAGCTTCTTCATCACCAGCGCCGGGCCCGGAAACGGCGCCGCGCTGGGCGGCCTCGCGGGGGCGGACGAGCACTGCCGCAGGCTGGCGGAGGCGGCGGGGACCCTGGGGCGTACGTGGCGCGCGTATCTGAGCACGCAGGCCGCGGGCGGGCAGCCGGCCGTGAACGCGCGCGACCGCATCGGCACCGGCCCGTGGCACAACGCGCGCGGCGTGCGGGTGGCGGCCAGCGTCGCCGAGCTGCACGCGGACTCCAACGGCCTCAACAAGCAGACGTCGCTCAACGAGCGCGGCGAAGTCGTCGCCGGGCGCGGCGACACCCCCAACCGCCACGACATCCTGACCGGCTCGCAGGCGGACGGCACCGCCTTCCAGGCCGGCGAGGACCGCACCTGCGCCAACTGGACCAGCGGCGGCGAAGGCAGCGCCCAGGTCGGCCACCACGACCGCACGGGCGGCGGCGCCGCCCCGACCTCGTGGAACTCCGCTCACCCGTCGCGCGGCTGCAGCCAGGAGAACCTTCGCTCCACCGGCGGCGACGCGCTCTTCTACTGCTTCGGCCTGGCTTCCTGAACGGCGGGTCTCACGCAGAGACGTGGAGGCACAGAGAGAAGCATCTTCTCTCCGCGCCTCTGCGTCTCTGCGTGAAATTGCGGTTTTCGCGAGTTCCGCGCGAACGCTAACCCTCCAGCACCGCGAGGTACGACGTCAGCATCCTGACCGGATGGTCGCGGAACGCCTTCAGGGCACCGAAAAGCGCACGGTGCGGAAGACCTGGAGCTGAAGCCGGGCAGTCACGGCATCCCGCGACTCGCCGGCGACGTACACCGCCGGATTGGTCCACTTCGCCCCCGTGTAGAAGTCCCCCTCGAACTCGTTGTCGTACAGATCCGCCAGCTTCCCGCCGATCACCTCGGAGAAGCGCTTCACCCCGGTGGGCTCCGGAAGGGGATTGCCCGCCCGGACCGACACCACCCTCGTGACGACTTTGCCGGAACGGTACTCACCGGTTCCCCACTTCACCTCACCGCCGCCCCCGCGCCAGGTGCTCGCGTCCACACCGTTCCGCACGCGTCCGACGGGGCGCCAGCCCGCAGGCACGCAAAAGGTGAAGCCGGTCGCCCGCACCTCCCTCCACCCCGTGAGGTCCGCGCCGGGCACCGTCACCGTGCACGGACGCACTTCGGGGGCGGTGCTCTCCTGCGCCGCGGCGCCGAGCGGGGCGATCAGGAGGGCGAGGACGAGAAAGGGAGTCTTCATTTTCGGTGCTCCAGTGAGTGACGCGCGCGGGCGAAATACGAATCGTAACACCGTTCGCATTCGGCCACAACGCACCCTACGCACGGGTGGGAATTACCTCCGGACCCGCACCGGCATCGGCGCGACCAGCCGGCGTCGCGTCCGGTCCGTGGCCTCAAAGGGTGGTCGCGACGTACGCGAGGTAGGCGAACCAACCCAGCGCGGGAGCCGATGAAATCAGGAACCGCCTCAACAGCAACGCGTACTCACGCTTCTTGTCGCGATCCTGCTCTTCCTCCATCATCGCTCTGAAGTGCGCGATGATCTGCAGCCCTCCACCCACCCGGCTGTAGCCGCGGCCGCTGCGCCGCACCGCCGCCGCCATCTCGGACCAGTACAGGTTCCCAAAGATCAACGGCGGGCCGATGAAGACGACGAACATGACGACGGTCAGAGCCCACATGGGGCGATCTCAGCGCGCGAGAAGGCAATCCGGGTCACGGCCGGGATACTCGCACCACCACGGAGCCGTACGCCTGCGGCGGGCACGATTCCGCGACCGGACCCTCGACGTACACTTCCACCGTGTCACCGACCGCGACGGCGGAGCGGGGGATCGTGCGGAGCTCGCCAGACGCCTGCTTCTGGTAGTAGCGCGTCCGCGCGTCCACGGTGGCGGAGATGCCGCACGACTCCCGCGATCCCGGCCCGCCCCGCACCAGGAGGTTGGATGCCGTCGCGCTATGGGTGAACGCCTCGACTGGCCCCCGCGCGTACGGCGCTCCCGCGGGCGCGCCCAGCGGCGACGCGCGCGAGCAGGCGGCAACAACGGTGAGGGCGAGTACGGCCACCAGCTTCGAGAGAGGAGCGATCATCATCGGCCTCCAGAGCGCGGGACGAGGTACGGCAACCACAGCGAGAACGCGCCAGCCGGCGAATGGCTGACGCTGAGGCTCGAGTAGCACGCAAGGATACTCGCGCGCGCGCCTTCCATCCAGTGGAATCCGGCCGAAACCCGCTCCCCAATTTGAAAACGATCGTTGCAGAATCCGGCGCTCAAAGGGTGTTGGCGCACCACGCTCCGATCTCACGAATCACGAGCACCGCACATACGTTCTATGCTCGTGGGAGCACTTGACTTCCAGACGGTTCGGCGCTCTTATTGTCCGCATCCGATCACACCTCGCTAAACATCCGACGCTTCCCACGAATCCGCGGGAGCGTGGATGCATCCCCACCTCACCCCACCTTTCGGAGTACGCACCCATGAGAGCACGCCTCGCGTTGGTCCTCGCGGCATCGTTCGGCCTGGCGGCATGCCAGGGCGACGAGATCACCCCCTCGGACACCAGCACCTCCATGAGCGCCGCGGCGCAGGAGAACCTCCTCACACTCGTCTCGCAGCCGGCGCTCAACGCCGGGCAGCGCGACCGTCTGGCCAGCATCCGCGGCCGCTCCAGTACCGCCGAGGTGCACGTTGCCCGCATGGCATCCGCGCCGGGGCGCATGCTCCAGCAGGGCGGCGCTGTCCGCGTGGCGGTAGCCCCGGGCGTTCAGGTGGTGGCCGTGGGGGAGCGCGTGGTGAACCGTGCGGCCGACGACATCTCGTGGGCCGGCCCCGTACGCGGCGCCGAGGGCTGGGTTCAGATGGTGTTCATGGACGGCGGCGTGACCGCCACCGTGCGCGTGGGGAACACGTCGTACGCCGTGGAGCCCATCGGCGGCGGGCTGCACGCCGTCTCGCGCATCGACCAGAGCGGCTTCCCGCAGGAGCACACGGCCGACAACCCGAGCGGCGCGCTTGAGGACTTCGGCGGCAACCCCCTCGCCTCGCGCAGCCTGGGGATCGCCCCGGCGACCACGAGCAGCCTGGCGGCCGCCACGACGATCAACGTGCTGGTGGCGTACACCGCCTCGGCCGCGACCGCCGCCGGCACCATCACCAGCAAGATCCAGCTCGCGGTGGACGAGACCAACCAGTCGTACGTCAACAGCGGCATCAACATCAACATGGTGCGCGTGCACAGCGTGCAGGTCACGTACAACGAGTCCAACCGCAGCTTCAGCCAGCACGTCACGGCGCTGCGCAGCACCACGGACGGCATCATGGACAACGTGCACACGCTGCGCAACACGTACGCGGCGGACATGGTGATCCTGGTGGTGAACGACAGCGAGGCGTGCGGCCAGGCAGCGGGGATCGGCTCGACGGCCAGCAGCGCGTTCGCCGCGGCGCACTACACCTGCATCACGGGCTACTACTCGTTCGGCCACGAGCTGGGCCACCTGCAGAGCGCCCGCCACGACCGCTTCGTGGACGCCAGCACCACTCCGTACGCGTACGGCCACGGCTACATCCCGCCGTCCAAGAGCTGGCGCACGGTGATGGCCTACGGCAACAACTGCAACAACTGCACGCGCATCCAGTACTGGTCGAGCCCGCTCAAGACGCACCCGGGCACGCTCGAGGTGATGGGGACCGCGCAGTACGAGGACAACGCGCGCGTGCTCAACACCACCGCGGCGACGGTAGCCACCTTCCGCTAGCGTGAATCGCGGGACGTGAAGATGGAGGCCCGGAGAGCATCGTCGCTCTCCGGGCCTCCGTGTTTGTGCGCAGAGATGCAGGGAGAGAACGACCGAGAAAAGCATCACACAGAGAACACAGAAGGAACTGAAAGCCACGGAGTAAGCCTTTTGCGGTTCTCTCTGTGGCTCTGTGGCTCCGTGACTCCGCGTGAGACCTTTTGTCGTGCGTGGGGCCGGGAGTGGTGGACCGGGCGAGGCGGTGTAGTTATAGTTTGCACCTCTCGAACGCCCTGTGTGCAGATGATCGAAACGCTCCTGGCCGCCGCTCTCGTGGCGGCTTCGCCGTTCCAGGCCGATACTCAGCGCGTGGCCGACCCGCCGCGCGTGGAGACGGCACAGATCCGTGTGGACGGCCGGCTGGACGAGGAGGCGTGGTCCACCGCGGCGCTCCTCGGCAGCTTCACGCAGTCGCGCCCGGCGGAGGGATCGCCCGCCTCGGAGCGGACGGAGGTGCGCGTCTTCTACACCCCGCGCGACCTCTACATCGGCGTGCGCGCGTACGCCGCCGATCCGTCGCGCATCCGGTCCACGCTCGCCGAGCGCGACCAGATCACCAGCGACGACCACATCCGCATCCTGCTGGACACATTCGCGGACCGGCGCCGCGCCTTCGTCTTCTACGTCAACCCGCTGGGGATCCAGCAGGACGGCATTCTGGCGGAGGGGCGCGGGACCGACTTCGCCCCCGACTTCCTCTTCGACTCGCGCGGGCGCCTCACCGGCGACGGCTACGAGGTGGAGCTGCGCATCCCGCTCAAGAGCCTGAAGTTTCCCGCGGGGGGCGAGCAGCGCTGGGGCTTCAACGTCATCCGCGTGATCCCCGCCACCGCGGCCCAGGAAAGCTGGGCGCCGCGCCTGCAGAGCACGCCGTCGGAGCTGGCGCAGAGCGGCACGCTCCGCGGGATCCGTGGGCTGCGGCCGGGGCGTCTCTTCGAAGCCAACCCCACGCTCACCGCGCGCCGCGAGGGGAGCACCGGCGAGGCGGGCTTCCGGCGCGGGCCCACCGAGCCCGACCTGGGGGTGAACGTCAAGTACGGCATCACCAGCGAGCTGACCCTCGACGCCACCGTCAATCCCGACTTCTCCACCATCGAGGCGGACGCGGACCAGATCACGGTCAACGAGCGCTTCGCCATCTCGCTGCAGGAGAAGCGCCCCTTCTTCCTGGAGGGCGCCGACCTCTTTTCCACCCCGGAGACGCTGGTCTACACCCGCTCGGTGGTGGACCCGGCGGTGGGTGCGCGGCTCACCGGCAAGGTGGGGGCGCTGAACCTGGCTTATCTGGGCGTGGTGGACGAAGCTCCGCTCTCGCGCCCCGCCCGCTTCGCCCCGCGCGCCGACCGGGCGGTCGTCCACATCGCGCGCGTGCGCCGCGACGTGGGGTCGGCGGGCTCCACCCTCGGCGCGCTCGCCACCAGCCGCCAGACCGGCGACGCCTTCAACCACGTGGCGGCGGCCGACGCGCGCATCCGTTTCGGCGGGGTGTACACGGCGGGGGTGCTGGGCGGCGGGAGCTGGACGCGCTCGTGGGTCGCGGACCCGTTCGGGCGCGACTCGGCGGGCGCGCCCGGCGCGAAGCAGACGGTATCGACCGACGACGAAGTGGGGCACATCGCGAACCTCTATCTGGACCGCACGGGGCGGCGCTGGGGCTACCTCGCCACCCTGCGCGACGTCCCCTCCAGCTTCCGCACCGAGACGGGCTTCGTGCGCCGGCGCGGGATCACGGAGATCTCCGGGGGCAACCGCGTCTCCTGGTACGGCGCGCGCGGCGCCCTCCTCCAGCGCCTCGACGTGCGCGGGGGCGGCCGCCGGTACTGGGACGGGCGCGGCTTCTGGCGGGGTGACGGGGCGGTGGAGGGGGCGCTCTCCCTGGAGGCGAACGCGTCGCTGCGCGGGAACCTGGGGGTGGAGGTGGGCGTGCAGCGCGCCTTTTACACCCTCGACTTCAGAGACTACGCCGGCTTCTCGCGCATCGGACAGGGCGGCCGTACCGAGACCGGCGACTCGCTGGTGGGGCCGAACCCGCGCATGAGCGGGCTGCACGGCATTTCGCTCGAGGTGGAGTCGTCGCACTTCAAGACCGCTGACATCGGCGTGGAGCTCTTCGTGGGCGCCACGCCGATCTTCGCGGAGGGAACGCGCGGCGTGGAGAGCGGGATCGGGGCGGAGGTGGCGCTGCGCCCCACGCCGTCGCTGCGCGTGGACGGGCGCCTGGGCTTCTCCGTCCTGCGCCGCGCCTCGGACGACAGGCGCTACTCGCGGGCGCTGGTGCCGCGGCTGCGGGTGGAGTACCAGCTCACGCGCGCCCTGGCGGTGCGCGGCCTCGCGCAGTACTCCGTCGAGGAGGTCGACGTCCTGCGCGCCCCCGACGGCGGCGAGTACCTGCGCGAGGGCGAGCCGTTCCGCGTGCGCCGCGGCAACCTCCCCTCGTACCTGGAGCCGCAGCTCAACCCGCTGCGCCTGGACCTCCTCCTGAGCTACCGCCCCTCCCCCGGCACCGTCGCCTTCCTCGGCTACGGCCGCGAGGTGACGGATGACGAGGCGTTCCGCTTCGACGGGCTCCAGCCGCGCGCGGACGGGCTGTTCTTCAAGATCAGCTACCTGTTCCGGCGCTGAGCATGGGCGCGTTAACGACAAAAGGGGCGGGACCGCAGCCGCGGTCCAGCCCCCTCCATCTTCACGCCCCGACCAGATAGGTCGTAATTGACTTACCACCCTTCACCGCGTTTCGTCGCCCACGTCTGGCAGCAGTTCGTTGATTCGTTCCTCGGCTTCGGACTCGCCGGTCGCGGCCCTTTCAGCTTGGTCGAGTACGATTCCCCATTGTTCGCCGACCTCGCCATCCTCCTCCAGCGCGGCACGACGGCGGCGTAGTTCCGCGAAAACTTCCTCAGCAGGAATAAGCTCCGCCGTGCCGGAATCGACCTCAGCCAATCTGCGACGAACCTCTTCCACCCACGCGCACTCCATCTCGGCGGAATCGCTCTCTGCATCATCGGGCTGTGGGGCAATCGTCACCCCAAACGGTGATCCTGCCCGACCTCGTCCCCAGATTTCAGTCACCAACCCCATGCGCGTAAGTGCAAGGAAGAAGAATGTACAGTGACAATCATGCCCCTTTCGAGCCGAATCAAACAACGCAGGGGCGTAGCTCTTCAGGCGCTGAGTCGTCACCTCTCTTCCAGCGAAATGGTCGTACGCGGCGTGCAGGTCACAAAGACGGGTATAGAGCCGCAGGCTCCCGCGCCTATAGCAAACCCGCTCTTCGGTGCACCACATGATTGTGGAGGTGCCGCCCCCTGGGTTGTCGAGTACGGTTTCGGCTGGCAAGCTGGTCCGAAATAGCCGCGCGAAGACGGGAAATTCCACCAATAACCTCCATTTGGCATCAGCGTCGAGTAACTTCTGCCGTGACCTGCTTGCGCTGCGAACCTGGTCACGGATCGGACGCTCTGAGAATCTCCTCCACCACGAATGCGAGGAACGGCAGATCAATGGTCACGGTGTTCCACACGATGTCGCGGTCCACGTCGAAATACGCGTGGACCAGCCGGTTACGCATCGCCACGATCGCTTTCCACGGTAGCTCCGGATGCTGAATCCGGAACTCCTCACTCAAGCGGCTCGCCGCTTCACCGACGATCTCCACATCCTTGACGATGGCGAGCAGGAGCTGCCGATCTGTCTCCAGATCGTCACGCGTCCGTCCCGTCGCGAAGCCGATAGCCTCGCGCGCGGCATCGCGCATGTGGAGGAGGCGAACGCGCTCTTCAGGCCGCATACACCACGGTTGCGCCGTTGAGCACGTCCTGCCGGAAGTAGCGGCTCAAGTCAGCAGCAGTACGGAGATCGGCCTTGCGACCCACGAGTTCGCCGAGTTCCAGCTCCAGCTGCGCGAGCGTGAGAAGACCGACCCTCGCGTCCGGCTCGAACTCCACGAGAAAATCCACATCGCTATCCGCGCGAAAATCGTCGCGGAGCACCGAGCCGAACAGCCGCAGCTCACGAATGGCGTGGCGGCGGCAGAACGCGGCGATCTGGTCGCGTGGCATGTCGATCCGCGGCTCGCTCATCAGCTTTCCCGGTTTCAGTGGTGCGCGGCGGGGATTCGGTACCTAATCCGGCGGCTAGCGACTGTCAATCCCCCGCCACGCCTAGCGCGCTCTCCACGAACGGCGCCTCGCGCAGCACGGCCGGCTTACGGTGCCGGAGCACGAGCAGCCACTCGCGCACCGAGACGACGATCACCAGCACCGCGACGGCCATGAAGGCGAGCGCGACGACGGCGTCCAGGCGGTCGTTGAAGAGCATGTGGCGGGCGTCGGCGATGGTCTTGGCGCCGGGGGGGAGCTCCCCGGCGGCGAGGCGGGCCTGGATCATCCGGGCGTGGGCAAGGAAGCCGAGCTTGGGGTCGGCGGCGAAGACCTTTTGCCAGCCGGCGGTAAAGGTGACGGCGCAGAGCCAGGCCAGCGGCAGCAGCGTCGTCCAGGCGAAGCGCGCCTTGCCGCTCTTGATCAGCACCGTCGTCCCCACGCACAGCGCGACGGCGGCCAGGAGCTGGTTGGAGATGCCGAAGAGCGGCCAGAGCGAGTTGATGCCGCCCAGCGGGTCCACCACGCCCTGGTAGAGGAAGTAGGCCCAGCCGAAGACGATCAGCCCGCTGGAAAGGACGATGCTGGGGTACCAGGAGGTGCGCCCCAGCGGCTTCCACACGTGCCCCAGCAGCTCCTGCAGCATGAAGCGGCCGACGCGCGTGCCGGTGTCGATGGTGGTGAGGATGAAGAGCGCCTCGAACATGATGGCGAAGTGGTACCAGAGCGCCGCCATCCCCGGCCCTCCAAAGACGCCGCTGAAGATCTGCGACATCCCCACCGCCAGCGACGGGGCGCCGCCGGTGCGCGCCAGGAGCGTCGTCTCGCCCATCTCGCTGGCGAGGCGCGTCATGTCTTCGGGGGTGACGACGAAGCCCCAGGTGGCGATGGTGCGCGTGGCCGTCTCGACGGTGGCGCCCACGACGCCGGCGGGGGCGTTGATGGCGAAGTAGACGCCCGGCTCCAGGATGCAGGCGGCGACCATCGCCATCACGCCGACGAACGACTCCATCAGCATGGCGCCGTAGCCCACGAGGCGCGCATCGGACTCGCGCTCCAGCATCTTGGGCGTCGTGCCGCTGGCGACCAGCGCGTGGAAGCCGCTGATGGCGCCGCACGCCACGGTGATGAAGGCGAAGGGGAAGAGCTTGCCGCTAAATACCGGCCCCGTGCCGTCCACGAAGCGCGTCATCGCCGGCATGTGGATGACGGGGAGCGACACCAGGATCCCCACCGCCAGCCCCAGGACGGTGCCGATCTTGAGGAAAGTCGACAGGTAGTCGCGCGGGCAGAGGAGGACCCACACCGGGAGCACCGAGGCGACGAAGCCGTACCCCGCCATCAGCCACACGAGCGTCGTCTTCTCCACGGTGAAGACGGCGGCCCACGCGGGGTCCTTTGCCACCCACCCGCCGGCCACCACCGCCGCCATCACCAGCACCACCCCGATCGCCGACGCCTCGCCCACTCGGCCAGGGCGGAAGGCGTGCATCCACCACCCCATCAGCAGGGCGATGGGGATGGTGCAGGCGATGGTGAAGAGCCCCCAGGGCGAATGCGCCAGCGCGTTGACGACGATGAGCGCGAGCACGGCCAGCAGGATCGCCATGATGGCGAGCACGGCGACCATGGAGATCATCCCGGCGGTCGTGTTGATCTCCTCGCGCGCCATCTGCCCCAGCGACTTGCCGTCGCGGCGCATGGAGACGAAGAGGATGATGAAGTCCTGCACCGCCCCCGCCAGCACCACGCCCACGATCAGCCAGAGCGTGCCCGGCAGGTATCCAAACTGCGCCGCGAGCACCGGGCCCACCAGCGGCCCCGCCCCCGCGATCGCCGCGAAGTGGTGGCCGAAGAGGACCCATCGGTGGGTGGGCACAAAGTCCACCCCGTTCTCCAGCCGCTCGGAGGGGGTGGCGCGGCGGTCGTCCAGCTCGAAGACGCGCGTGGCAAGGAAGCGCGCGTAGAAGCGGTACGCCACCGCGTAGGTGCACACCGCGGCCACCACCAGCCAGGCGGCGTTGATGGTCTCGCCTTTGTGCAGCGCCATCACCGCGATGGCCGCCGCGCCAAGCACGGCTACGGCGCTCCACAGGAGGATGCGGACGGACTTGGGCATGGCGGGGGTTCGTGCGCTGGGAACGGGGGTGGGGGTGGGGGGACAAGGTAGTTTGAGTGAGCAGGCGATGGAAGGGAAGTGCGTGAGGGCGAAAAGACGAACGGCCGTTTCACACAGAGACCCGGAGGGGAACGGCAAGAACTACAAGAAGGGGTTCTTCGTGCCTTGCAGTTCTCTCTGTGCTCTCTGTGTGATGGTTTCGCTGTTCTACGCTCTCACGCATTTCCGTTCCCCCCGGATCGTATCTTGCCGGATACGTGGCATTCCCAGGGGAACGCGCGCGCCACGACTCAACCCGACGCCATGTCCGGACTCGAAGGGCTCCTCGCCGGCCGCACGCTGATGGGCCGCTACCGGATCGAGGAAGTGATCGGCAGGGGCGGTTTTGCCGCCGTGTACAGGGCCCACGACGAGCGCCTCGGGCGCACCGTGGCGGTCAAGGTCATCACCGTGGTCGCGGCGGACGCGGCGACGCGCGACCAGGTGCGCCGCCGCTTCGAGCGTGAGGCACGCGTCGCCGCCAGCCTGGACCATCCCAACGTCGTGACCGTCTACGACGTGGGGACCGATCCCGACCTGGAGCTCGATTTCCTGGTGATGGAGCTGCTGCGTGGCGAAGACCTGTCGCGCCGGCTCGCGCGCCCCGAGCGGCTGGAGACGCCCGCGGCGGTGCGCATCCTCCGCGACACGGCGCACGGGATCGCGGCGGGGCACCGCGGCGGCCTCATCCACCGCGACGTGAAGCCGGCCAACATCTTCCTGGCGGAGCAGGAGCGCGAGGAGCGCTTCCGCGTGTGCGTGCTCGACTTCGGCATCGCGCGCATCCGCGACGCCGAGCAGTCGCTCACGAAGCTGACCCGGGGTGCCGCGCCGCTGTCGCCGCGCTACGCATCGCCGGAGCAGCTCCAGGACGTGCGCGACCTTTCCCCCGCGTCCGACGTCTATAGTCTGGGGGTGATCGGGTACGAGCTGCTGACTGGGGAGCGTCCGTTCGATCCCGAGCAGATTCGGCTCCTCACGCGCGGGGACCCGGCCACACCGCCCTCGTTCGACGCGATCCCGGAACAGGTCGAGCCGATCATCCGCAGGGCGATGGAGCTGGACCCGGAGCGCCGCTTCTCCGATGCCGGCGAGATGGCGGAGGCGCTGGACGCCGCGCTGACCTCGCTCCGCGCCGAAGCCGCGCCCGCCGCCGCGCCGCCGGTCGTCGTGCCCGCCGACACGTCGGATACGGTGATGCTCCCCGCGCCCGAGCCGGTCGCGGCGGCGCCGGAGGTCGTGGTGCCTCCCCCTGTCGTACCCACGCCCGCCGCCGAGCCCGTGCGCGAACCAGCGCCCCTGGTGGACCCCACGCGCGAGGTGCCGCTCCTGGCGGAGCGGATGCCTGCAGGTGTGCCGGTGACTGGCCGTCCAGCGGGACGCAGTGCCTCGCCCGCGCTGCTCGTGGGGGTTCCGCTGCTCCTGCTGGCGGGCGGCGGCGCGTGGTGGGCCCTGTCGCGCGACACACCGGACGCACCGCCCCCGGCCGAGCAGACCACGGCAGCCGCGCCGCCCGCCGCAACCCCGCCGCCCGCGCGCACGCCCGACTCCCTCGCCTGGAGCGCCCCCGACGGCGGGGACCCGGCCGCGACCGGAGCAGCGCAGCAGCCGGGCTCCGGCGCGGCCCCTGCCGCCGGCGCGGCACCCGGTGGCGGCGCAGCACCTCCCGCACAGCCAGGCACGACCCCAACTGCCAGCGGCACCTTCGCGGGCACGTCCACGCTGCCGCGGTCTCCCGCGCCCGCCTCGAGCCCCGCCGCGGCGAGTGCGGCGCGCCAGGCGGAGCAGCGTTTCGAGGTCGGGGACTTTCCGGCGGCGGTGGCGGGGTTCCGGCGGGCGGTGGCGGCGGCGCCGCGCAACGCGCACTATCGCAACCAGCTGGGCTGGGCGCTCTTCCAGAGCGGGGACCTGGCGGGGGCGGAGCGGGAGCTGCGGGAGACGGTGCGGCTGGATCCCAACCGCGCCATCGCCTACGCCAATCTGGGAGAGGTGTACCGGGTGCGCGGACAGACGCCGGCGGCCATCGCCAACTATCGCCGCTTCCTGGAGCTGAACACGAACGAGCGTCGCGAAGAGATCGCGCGGGGAAAGCTGCGCGGGATGGGCGCTACCCCCTGAATCGCCGCACGTACGCCGTCCGCTGCCGCACGGCGAGGATCTGCGAGGGGAGCACCTTGGCGATGGAGTGGTTGGCCCAGGGGCGCGAGTAGTACGCGGTGAGCACGCGGTCGTAGCGGACGAGCCAGGCGCGCTGGTCCTGGCGCAGCGCGTTGCGCGCCGCGGCGGAAAGGCCGGCCATCTTCGCCGCGTACACGCGGTTCAGCTCGGCATCGGCCACCGCGTAGTCGCGCCGCAGGCAGTCCACGACCTCGGTGCGCGTGAGCATCCAGAAGTCCTGGCACGGGTGCGCCACGTTCTCCCGGAACTCCTGCCCCTCTACACCGCCCGCCAGCAGCACCGCCAGAACCACGGCACAACCAGCCGTCCGAGCTCTCCGCATCGACGTACTCACGGGCTGTTGGACTTCCCGGCTCCCCGCCCGCATCGCTGCGCACAACGGATGCCCCACGGTTTCAGGGGCGAATCAATCCGAAACGAAGATCCCCTTCTCGCGGAGCCGCTTGACGAGCGCGGCGCGGTCCTTCCCCTGCGCCTTCACGCGAAGCACGGTCGGCGTGATCGCCTCCACCTGCTTGCCGCCGGCGGAGCGCACCCGCGCGGCGGTGTCGGCGTCGGGGCACTCGATGAGGACGGCCGGGCGGAGGCTCACCCTGCGGGTGCTCCCGATCCAGTCGCGCACCTGGCGAGCGACGTTCGCGGGCACCCCGCTGCGCGCGACCTGCTCCAGCGAACCCACAACGTGGTCAGCGGTCAGCCCCTGCTCGGCCGCGCGGATCGCGGAAGCGCGCGTGATGCGGAAGAGCGCCCCCACCCCCGCGCCGATGCGGTCGGCGAAGCGCGCCACCTCCGGCTCCAGCCGCGGGGCGGGCGCAAGGAAGACGATTTCGAAGTCCGGCTGCACCAGCACCTCGCCTTCGGGCAGGGGCGCGTACTCGAAAGCGTCCGTCGCCCCCAGCAGGTAGCGCCCGGCCGGCGTCAGCCCCACGCAAGCGACACCGTCCGCCGTGCGGGCCAGCCGCGCGCCGCCAAAGGGGAAGAGGCGCATCGCCAGGAAGACCCTCAGCATGTTGACCCAGAGAAGCTCCCACTCCTCGCGGGTGGTGGGTTTCGAAGAAGAGTAGGTCTTGTCCAGGATCTTGCGCATCCCCGGCACCAGGAAGGGGTTCGCCGTGATCCCGTGGAAGTGCAGAAAGTATTCGAGTGGAACCACCTGGCCGTCGGGGACGGAGAGGAACGCCGCGGACGTCGCGGCGCGCAGGTCCAGCCCCGAGCCCTTGGTCAGGTCGAACCCGAGCCGCGCGGGAAAGAAGTCGGTTCCCTTTTCCGTGCCGTACCAGCCGTGCGGATTGCGCTGGTCCGAGGCGCGGAAAGCCTTGAGAAGCACGCTGAGGCGCTCTCCCTCACCGAGCCGCAGCCACTGCTCGCCCGCCTTCGTGGCGGCGAGGTGGAACTTGCCTCCCCTGTCTTTCCGCGTCGTGGCGAGCGCGGAACGGAGCAGCATCTGCGCGGCCGCGGCGGTGCGGTGGGATAGCTCGGAATCGGGGTTGCGGCGCCCGCGGTCTTCCTCGGGTTCGTCGTCCTCCTCGTCGTCGTAGTCGTCACCCGGCCCCTTGCCCACGGCAGTGGCGACCCACTCCGGCAGCGGCTGAAGACGCGAGGCCAGTACTTTCTGCGCCCGCGCGTACAGCGCGCCGTCGCTGCCGCGCAGGGGGATGGGTGAGGTGGCCGCCTCCACCAGGACCGCCGTCATGTCGGCGAGCATGTAAGGCGCTTCAAAACTTTCCTCGGGCCGCACGGCCTCTGGTGCAGGTGGCGCGGGCCCCATCCGCAGCGCGGCTCCCGGGGCGAGCCCCACCCGCGCTTCCGGCTCTTCGCCGAGCAACGCCGGGAAAAGAAGAAGGTAGCGGAACCCCGCCGATAGAACCGCCGCCCGCGTGTCGTCGTCCAGCCCGGGAAGGATGCCGCCCAGGGAAATCCCGCGCGGATTGCCTGCGAACGAGCGCACCAGCGCCCGGAGCGGGTCAAAGATCCCGTTCCGGGCCAGACGCGAAGGCTCGCCCGGTGTCAGGAGGTTGGCCTCCCACCTGACCGCGGCGCGGAGGTCCTGCTGCGCCAGGAACCCGTCCACCCAGTCGAAGGACCAGGCGCGCTCTGCCGCGTCGCGGTGATTCACCCAATCGAACCCGCCCCCGAACCGGTGGCGGGTCATCAGCGTCGCCTCCGCCTTCGTGACATGCTCCCGGACGTACGCCTCCGCAAGCGCCTCGTCGTGAATCGCGAGCACCGGAAGGGCGTGCATCGACCGCAGCGCCAGGAGCAACGCGTGGTACCGCGGCGTCGCCTCCCACAGCGTTCCCCGCGCCCCGGCCCCGGCAATCATCCCGGCTTTCTCCAGCTCCGCCTTCGCGGCTCCCAGCACCGACCCGGCGGTCCCCGCGGGCTCCACCTCCACGAAGGCGCGGCGCGCGGCGGGGGAGAGCGCCTCCCAATCCGGGAGGGTCGCCAGGATTCCCCGCCAGTCCAGGTCGGCCAGCTTCATCCGGCGATCTCCTCCGCGTCGGCGATGCGGTACTCGTAGCCCTGCTCGCAGAGGAAGAGCTGGCGCTTGAGGGCGAAGTCCTGCTCCACGGTGTCGCGGCTTACCAGGGTGTAGAAGTGGGCCTGGTTGGCCCCCTTCTTGGGCCGCAGGATGCGCCCCAGCCGCTGCGCCTCCTCCTGCCGCGATCCAAAGGTCCCCGAAACCTGCACCGCCACCGCGGCGTCGGGCAGGTCCACGGCGAAGTTGGCCACCTTCGACACGGCGAGCACGGGGATGCGCCCCTCGCGGAAGTCGCGGTACAGCACGTCGCGCCGCCGCTGCCCGGTGCTCCCGGTGAGCACGGGCACGTCCAGCCCGCGCGCCAGGCTCTGCACCTGGTCCACGTACATCCCTATCAGCAGCGCGGGCTCGCCGGGGTGGAGCGCCAGGATGCGGCGCGCCACCTCCAGCTTCTCCGGGTTCTCCGACGCGACGCGGAACTGCTCGCGCGGCTCGGACACGGCGTACTCCATCCGCAGCTCTTCGGAGAGTGGGACGCGCACCTCCGTGCAGGTGGCGCGGGCGATCCACCCCTGCCCCTCCAGCTCCTTCCAGGGAACGTCCGCCTTCTTGGGGCCGATGAGGGCGAAGACGTCGTCCTCGCGGCCATCCTCGCGCACCAGCGTGGCGGTGAGGCCCAGGCGGCGGCGCGCCTGCAGCCCGGCCGTCACCTGGAAGACGGGTGCGGGAAGGAGGTGCACCTCGTCGTACACGATCAGCCCCCAGTCGCGCCGGTCGAACAGCTCCAGGTGGCGGAAGGCGCCCTCGCGGCTGTCGCGGTGCGTGAGCACCTGGTAGGTGGCCACGGTCACCGGCCTCACGTCCTTGGCCTGCCCGGTGTACTCCCCCACCTGGTCTTCGTGCAGGGTGGTGCGGTCCAGGATCTCGCGAATCCACTGGCGCACGGCGGTCACGCTGGTGGTGAGCACCAGCGTGGAGCTCCCCACGCGCGCCATGCACTCCATCCCCACCACCGTCTTCCCCGCGCCGCAGGGGAGTACGACCACCCCCGAGCCGCCCCGCTCCGACCCGCCCGCGTGGAAGGCGGCGGCCGCATCTTCCTGGTACGCGCGCAGGGCGAAGGGCTCGCCGCCGCGCGTGACGGTGCGCAGGGCGATGGGAAGCGGCTCGCCGGGGGTGTAGCCGGCCACGTCCTCCGCCGGCCACCCGGCCTTCACCAGCGCCTGCTTGATGCGCCCGCGCTCCGCCGGAGGGATGCGGAAGGCGGTGGGCGAGAGGCGCTCCCCCAGGTGCGGCTCCACCCCCTTGATGCGCGACACCAGCTCCACGAGCGCGGGATCGTCGCCGCACAGCACCAGCCCCTCCGCGTCGCGCACCAGCCGCAGCCGCCCGTAGCGCGACGCGGCGTCGCGGATGGACGACTCCACGTTGGCGGGTACCGGGTACTTCGCCAGGTCGCGCAGTCCCTCCACGATCTCGGCCGGATCGGCGCCCGCGGCGCAGGCGTTCCACACCGAGAGCGGGGTGATGCGGTAGGTGTGCACGTGCTCGGGCGACTTCACCAGCTCGGCGAAGCGCGCCAGCCGGTCGCGCGCCTCCTGGAAGCGCGGGCTCGCCACCTCGGCTAGCACCGTCTGGTCGCTCTGGACGATCAGCGGGTTTTCGGGTCGGTGCCCGGCCATCTGTATCCCTGCTCAGGCTCTCATCTCTCGCGGCACCCGCACGGAGCGCCCGGAACGGAGCGGATTCTATCGAGTAAGCCGCGCGGGCGGAAGCCTCTGTTCACTTTGGGCGCACGAACGGCGGGTCTCACGCAGAGGCGCGGAGACGCAGGAGAGAACGGCAACTGCATGGCTCAGAGACACAGAGCCACAGAGGAGAACAACTGAAAGGCTTTTTCCCTGTGGCTTGCAGTTCCCTCTGTGTTCTCTGTGTGAGGCTGTTTCTGTTGTTCTCTCCGCGTCTCCGCGCCTCTGCGTGAGACTACCCCGGACGCGCACCCACGCGCTCCTGGACGAACCGCGCCATCTCCGCCAGCACCCGCTCGCGCTGGTCGCGGTGCGGCGCGTGGCCGCAGTTGGGGAGGACGAGGATCTCGGCGGGGCCGGCGAGCTGGCGCTGGATTGCCTCCACCTGGCGCATCGTCCCGTACTCGTCGTCCTCACCCTGGATGACGAGGGTGGGGACGCGGATGGAGCCCAGGTACTCCTCGATGTTCCAGGCGCGGAACTCCGGGTGCAGCCACACGCGGTTCCATCCCCAGAACGCGCCCTCCGTGTTGTCACCGTGGTACTTCGCCAGGCGCCGGGGGAGGTCGGTGGTGCGGTACGTACCCGCGATGCGGGCGATGCTCGCCAGCCCCTCCGGCTCGGTGAAGACGTGCGGCGCCTCCAGCACCAGCGCGCGTACGCGGGTGCCGCCCGCGCTCCCCGCGTGGATGATGGCGATGGATGCGCCGTCGCTGTGCCCCACCAGCACCGCGTCGCGCACCCGGGCCGCATCCAGCACCTCCCCCAGCACCTCGGCCTCGTCGTGCATGAAGCGGACGGTGCGCGGCAGCCTGGCGGGGCCCGATCCGCCATACCCGGCGCGGCTGTAGACCAGCGCACCGAACCCGGTCGCCGCCGCCAGCGCCGCGGGAAAGTCGCGCCACCCCGCCAGCGATCCGAGCCCCTCGTGAAGGAACACGAGCGTCGGCGCGGCCTCCGGCCCCGGGCCGATCCACGCGTACTCCAGCCGCCGGCCGCCCGCCACCATCGAAAGCGTCATTCCGCGACCGGGCGGGAAGGTGAGAGCAGTGTCGGATCACCGTTCTCTGGATCGAAGGTCCGGAAGCCGATCCGCTCCGCTAGAGATCGCAGCTTGCGGTCCGCGGCAACGAACACGAGCGGCTCGTTGGCGATCTCTCGCGCCTGCCTGGCTGACGCGGTGTGGAGCAGGTCGAGCGTACCCGCACCGGAGTCACTGTATTCGATAGCAATGGACTCGGCCTCTCCGACCAACTCCGTCTCGACCCCAAGGACGGTGAGATATGTGCGACGGTGATCCGCGTGCGCTTTCAACAAACGGCCGAGCCTACGGCGCGTCATTCGTCCGCCCGCCCTGGCGCCCCTGGTAAGGCGTACCACCACCTCCAGCGCCACGAGTTCGGACACGAAGAAGGAACCCTTTAGGTCACGCCGTTGGAACAGCTCACGCATGGTTTCAGCGCCAGTCTCATCGTGGTAAAGCTTCACGAGCGCGCTGGCGTCGAGGAACAAGATCACAAAAAACGCCGCAGGTATCTGCGTACAGGCCACCACAGCCGTCGCACGCGGTAGAAGCGCGGCTTGAGCGTCTCGAATTCCGGCGGGGGCCAGGGGTGGCAGGACGGCGGGCGTATTCCGGCGGCGATTAGCCGCTCGTTGCGCCGGAGCCGCTGTAGCTCCCACTGATCCAGCGTCGCTTCGCTCTCCGTCCCCGTCTGGTTCTCCATTTCGGCATTCTCCGATTCAAGGCTCGCGTGTAGGCTGGATTTCGCTCCGCAGCTTTACAAGGCTGCCCGAACATAGGCAGAACCCGCGCCGCACACCAGCGACTTGCAAGTGTGCCTCCCACATCGGTTTGCGCGGTGTCCCATTGCGGTCTGCGGCGCGCCTTTTTCGTCACGGAGGTGGTTGGCGCGCAAAGACGCGGAGGCGCGGAGAAGCTCTCTCCGCGCCTCCGTGTGAGGACCGCTGTTCGTAAATAGGGCACGCGGGCGAAGCGCAGGGCCCGAAAACGGAGGAGGGGCCGCGACTACGGGATGAAGCGGGAGACGAAGGTGAGGTAGCCCTGGCGTCCCCCGCGCTTGGTCCAGCGCTGCGCCGACTTCCGCACGCGCTTCAGGCAGGCGATGATCTCCTCTGTGGTATTCAGCTCGCCGCCGGCGTCCGGGCCGCGTCCAAGCCGCCACTCGCACGCCTCCAGCACCGCCTCGAACACGAGCCGCCGGTTCGCATCCGAGGGGGCACCCGGCGGCGGGCGGCCCTGTAGCTCGGCCGTGTAGTGCGCGATCAGCGCTCCGAGGCCGGAATCCACCTCGTAGTCCACGAGCGCCGGGTCGGCGCGGTAGAGCTCGACGATGGGGGCCTCGATGTTCTGCAACACGTCTTCGTACCGCTGCTCGAACGGCTCGGTCATTGTTCTCTCCCGATGGTTCCTGCGCCCCGCCGTCGCGGAGCACGCAGACACTTTAACGGGTGAACGAGCTTCCGAAAGGGGTCAGAGGGAACAGCGGCCTCACACAGAGCCACAGAGAGAACAGCAAGGAGTTTTTCTCTGTGGCTTGCAGTTCCCTCTGTGGCCTCCGTGTGATGCTGTTCGTCGTCCGCGCTGCACCAGATTGGGCGATGCGCACCAATTCGAAACGGTTGCGGGACTGGGAGGCTGGGATATAGGAGCGAGTCCGGTTTGATCGATCTTGTTGAGCCGCAGACACTTGCCTGAGTGGGGACGCGGGCATCGGGCTGCGCACGTTTTCGGTACGGATATTCCCCTGCTCCCCCTTCCCCCCCGGGCGTTCCGGACGGGAGCCGGCCGCTCACTCTCCACATCCAAGGTGCGCTCCATGCGTTTCCGACACATTGCGGCGCTGGGTGCGTTCGCGCTCCTGGCGGGCTGCCAGGACGAAGTCATCAACCCAAGCGTGAAGTCGCCTGGGACGGACGCGCCGGCCCGCACGCAGCTCGACGCGATGTTCGCGCGGGCGGCGGCGGAGTTCGGGGTGCGCGCCGACCTCCTCAAGGCCGTCAGCTACGAGGAGACCCGCTGGTCCGTGGGCGAACCGGGCCACGAGAGCGACGCTCCGTTCCAGCACGGCGTCATGGGTCTCGATGCGCACCAGGTCCCACTTGCCGCGCGCCTCGCCGGGGTGCCCGCGGAGAAGATCGACACGGACGTGGAGTCGGGGATCCGCGCGGGGGCGGCGCTGCTGGCGCACTACGGGCAGGAGCTGGGGGTGAGCGGGCCGGACCTGGCGGGCTGGGCGCCGGCCGTCGCACGCTACGCCAGCCTGGGCGACGAGCGCAGCCAGTCCGTGTACGTGCACGACCGCGTCTACGCCACGCTGCGCAACGGGGTACAGGCGAGCAACACGCAGCTGCGCGCCACGCTTCCCGGCCAGCAGGTGGGGCGCCCCGCGTTCCAGCGTTCGGCGAGCGTCTCGTCCGCCGCGCTGGCGCCGGACTGGCCGGTCGCGGGCACGGTGTCGTGGCCGGCGCTGGACGACGAGGGCACCGGCGGCAACCGCATGCAGCCGCGCCCGACCCCGCTGCACATGGTGGTGGTGCACATCTGCGGCACGTACTCGTACAGCAGCTACACGGGGTGCCGAAGCTGGCTCTCCACCGACCGCGCGAACACCGGCAACAGCAGCGCGCACTACGTGGTGGACGACGCGGTCAACGCCTCCGGCTACGTGGAGGTGTCGCAGATGGTGACGGAGGACTCGGCCGCGCACCACGCCGGGAGCCCCAACTACGACTGCGCCAACAACGCCAGCATCCTGCCGGAGAACGAGATCCACTGCGCCGAGTTCGCCAACCGCTGGGTGAACGGCTTCACCATCGGCATCGAGCAGGCGGGCGACGGGCGGCAGACGCGCCCCGCCGCGCAGCTCAGCCGCACGGCCGCGCTGGTGTGCGACATCACGCGCGACAACCGCCTTCCGGTGGACCGCCAGCACATCATCGGGCACGCGGACGTCTCCGAGAGCCGGCGCGGCAACCTGGACGGCGACCCGGCGACCGGCATCAACGGGCGCGAGTACCTGGAGGACCCGGGTGCGGGCTTCAGCTGGGCCAGCTTCATGGACCAGGTGCGCCAGTGCCGCGCGCGCGAGGACGTGGTGCTGGTGGACAACAACGCCACGTACAACCTGAACGACACGGACCGCGACGCGGTGCGCGGGCGTTTCGAGGCTTCCACCAGCTGGAGCACCGGCACCAGCGCCACGGACAAGTACAAGACGGACTACCGCTACGTCTCCGCCTCGCCGGTGACGGACGGCGCGACGTTCTGGTTCTACCTCCCCGCCGCGGCCACCAAGACCGTGTCGTTCTGGTGGACGGCGGGGACGAACCGGTCCACGTCGGTGCCGGTCATCAGCTACAACGCCGCGGGTACGGAGCTCGGCCGGCTGAACGTCAACCAGACGCTCAACGGCGGCAAGTGGAACACGATCGGGACGTACGCCTTCACTGCCGGGTGGAACAAGGTGTACATCTCGCGCTACACCACCGCGGCCGGCACCATCATCGCCGATGCTGTGCGCATGCAGTGAAAACAGCCTCACACAGAGGGCACAGAGGGAACTGCAAGGCACGGAAGAACATCTTCTGTTGTTCTCGCCCCTCTCTCTGTGGCTCTGTGTGAGGCTGCCGTTCGTCGTTCTCGCCGCGCTGATCGTGGCGGCCTGCGGGGGCGGCGAGCTGAAGACGCGGGTGGCGGGGGCGGGGGACACGCTGTCGGTCGCGGAGCGGGCGAAGATTGCGGGGAGCATCGTCTTCTCGTCGAAGCGGCACGGGAACGCGGAGCTGTACCGGATCCGGCCCACCGGCACGCCGCTCCTGCGGATGACGAACAGCCCCGAGGTCGACGACTTCACGGGCCCGCTCTCGCCCGACGGGCGGGAGATGGTGGGGGTGGCGGCGCGGCGGCTGTCGGCGGCGGTGCGGCTGTCGCAGCTCGTGGTGGTGCCGCTGGCGGGCGGCGCGGCGCGGCCGGTGGGGGCCCGCGGCGTCCGGGTGCGCAGCCCGAGCTGGTCGCGCGACGGACGATGGGTGGTGTACGAGAGCGACTCGGCCAGCTTCCGCGACCTGTACCGCGCCAGCCGCGATGGCGGCGCTCCGGTGCGCCTCACCGACAATCCGGAAGGCAACTACTCGCCCGAGGTCTCCCCGTCTGGCGAGTGGGTGATCTTCCACAGCAGCCGCACGCGCGATGGGCTGCAGATCTTTCGCATGCGCGCGGACGGGAGCGCGCCCGAGCGGCTCACGCACGACGCGCGCGACCACTGGGGCGCGCGCTGGTCGCCGGACGGCAGGCGCATCGTCTTCGTGAGCGACCGCCAGGGCGCGGACCGGCTCTGGGTGATGGATGCGGATGGCGGGAACCAGCGGCGCCTGACGCGCGAGGACACCCTTCCCGGCACCGTCGAGGCGCAGCCCGTGTGGTCGCCCGACGGACGCATCGCCTACGTGCTGAAGCGCTCGGGCCAGCCCGCGCGCATCCGCATCCAGGACGGCGTGCGCGTCCGCGAGGTCCATGCGGGCGCAAAGGGCGGTGACGACACCCCCGCGTGGTCGCGCGACGGCCGCTACCTGGCTTTCGTATCCACGCGCGATGGCAACGCGGAGCTTTACCTGGCCCGCGCCGATGGATCGCGCCCCACTCGCCTGACGAACGCCGACGGCGACGACTTCGACCCCGTCTGGGCTCCCTGAAGCGGTGGGCTGTGGACGGGCCGGCATGCACCAATCTGTGCGGATCGCACCATATTGCTCCGGCGCGGAAAATCAGCGCGCGCGCCGCGAGGCGGCTGCGCGTGGGCCGATCCCGTTGCGGCGCAGGGGGTTGGATGGGCAGCCGGCAAACGCGCTTTCCCATCCCTTTTCCGGTATGGATATTCCCTCACACACGATCCCACCGAAGCGTTCCGCCACCTGAACTGCCGGGAACCGTATGAACTATCCACAATCCGGGAAGGCGCTGGGATCCACCCGCGGGGGACGCGCGCTGCGCGGCCTGGCGCTCCTCGCCGTACTCGCCTCCCTCCCGGCCTGCGACGGAAGCGGATCGCGGATCACCGCGCCCGAGGCGCCGTCGAAGACGCTCGCCGGCACCGCGACGGTCGCCTGGGTCTTCCCCACGGGGAACTACGCCACCAACCCGGTGACCTTCAAGGCGGACGCGACCAGCGACATCGTGACGGTGAAGTACTTCGCCGACGGCACGTACCTGCTGGGCTCCAGCACGGACCGCGCGAACTTCTTCCCCGTGAAGTACAAGTTCAGCGGCGTGGGGGTGCGGCGCATCTATCTGCGCGGCTACAACTCGGCGGGCACGCAGGTGGCGGGCTTCTACAAGGACATCACCATCGCGGACCTGGTGCCCAACGTGCCGTACTTCTACCAGTACGCCAACACGTACGAGCCAGGCGCCACCTGCGCCAACACCACCATGGCGATGCTCCTGAAGTACTACGGGGCCAACTACACGCCGGACCAGATCTACACCGAGTTCCGCAAGCTGTCGCAGGACGAGTTCAAGTTCGACACGATCTTCAACAAGCTGGCCGCCCGCGCCGGGCTCAAGCAGCGCATCCGGGTGCACATGGAGACCGGCTCGGTCCCCGAGATGGAGGCCGAGCTCAACAAGGGGCGGCCCGTCATCATCCACGGCAAGTTCACCAGCTCTGGCCACGTGATGCTGCTGATCGGCAACGACGGCACCAACTACACGATGAACGATCCGGCCGGCCGGTGGGGCCAGAGCCTCTGCAACGGCACGGGCTACGGCTCGTCGTCCACGGCGGGGATCGGGGTGAAGTACGGGCGGTCCATCGTGGGCAAGGCGATCACGACGCCGTGGCAGGGGAGCTGTACGTACTTCGATCCCAACACGGTGCGGTACCACGAGACGTACCTGGTGCCCTGACAACCGCGCGTCACACAGAGGCGCAGAGGGAATAGCAAGGCGGGCCGGCTTCCCAGGTGGGGAGCCGGCCCGTTGCCTTCACGGTGGGCGTCCGAAACCGCTCAGCGACAGGTGCGCAGGAACTTCTCATCGAGCACGACCTGTTCGTCGCATACTTGCCGTAGCCGGTCCGTGTACGACTGAGCGGGGAAGTGGCACCAGAGCACCTTCCGCCCGGTGAACTGGACCGCCTGGATCGCGCGGACGTAATCCATGTCCCCGGCAACCAGCACAGCGATGTCGTAGCGGCCGGTGTGCGCACCCACAGTCATATCCACCGCGAGGTTCACGTCGGTTTCCTTTTCGACCGTGGTGCCTTTGAACCGAGATCCTTCCGCACCCGGGGCACTCCACGCTCTCTCGCCGGGGCTCGTTCCGGCCCAGCACGAGCCCAACGGCGCTCGTGGCACGAAGTCGTTTCGAAGAAGCGTTGCTGCCCACGATACGCAGCCGAGCCGTGGTCCGGAAGCGGTGACGTGTAGTAGCGCATCTTCACCAGGACGTGACCCCTGGCGAGCTGGCGCGCGAAGCGGGGGATGTCGAGGTCTCGGATTCCGGCTTCGAGTTGCGCGATCCGGAAGTTCGTCCCGTCGACAAAGATCTCCATGCGGAGCTTGCGGGACGGCCGCGAGGCGGGAGAATCGTCGTAGTCACAATTAGGGGAAATGACGGGGGGTTGTGCACTTGGTGCACAACCCCCCGGAGCTACGTACCCGGTACCCCGAAGGGAGCGGGCCCTACGTTCTGGTGCCAAGTGTATGCCGTGCCGGGAGAAAGTCAATCGGGGTTAATTGAGGCAACGCGCATGCGTATCCGTGTGGTGGGTGGCGCGATTGGGGCGATTCAAACCTGCGGGTGCAGAGGCTCGGGGAGCCCCGGTGATACGCCGCACGGTCGCAGAGGACGTCGTTGCGGCATACGATCTGCCGGACGGGAACAGACGGCTCCTGTGCCCGGGAGCTGCTCGATCCACCCCCTGGTTACAGGTGCTCGTGATGAAACGATTTACCTTCGCCGTGGCAGCCGCCGCGTCGCTGGCGGCGTGCGCGGACAACCCGGTGACGCCGGAAAAGGCGGCCGAGTGCACGGCGAAAGCGAGCCTCACGCCCGCCATGTCTCTCCTGGGCGCGCCGGCGCGGTCGCGGCTGCTGGAGAGCCCGCGCACCGTAGTCGTGATCCCGATCCGGGCCACGGCGCTCACCAACGATGCGGTCGCGGCCGGCACCGATGGGTCCGGTCCGGCGTCGTGGAGCAAGACGGCAGGCACGCGGCGGCTCACCGGGATCACCACGGTGGGGGACTACAACCCGGCCGGGCAGGCGGCGGGCAACAATCCGGGCAAGCTGGTGCGGCGCGAGAGCGACGGCGGCGTGGTGGCGATCGGGGATTCCACGGCCAGCGGGGACGGCGCGTTCGGAATCAACTCGGAAGGGTGGGTGGTGGGACAGCAGGGGAACCGCGCGTTCTTTTGGACGACCTGCTTCGGCCTCAAGCACCTCCTTCCCGCACCCGCGCCCGAGGTGACGATCACCAGCCGCGCCGTGGACATCAACACGCGGGGCGACATCGCCGGCTACATCGAGCGGCGGCACCGCATCAATCCGTCGGACCCGGGCCGGCGCGCGACCGTA
Organism: Longimicrobium sp.; assembly: GCA_036389135.1. NCBI lineage: Bacteria > Pseudomonadati > Gemmatimonadota > Longimicrobiia > Longimicrobiales > Longimicrobiaceae > Longimicrobium > Longimicrobium sp. The sequence goes on along the minus strand of DASVQP010000062.1, from coordinate 23,386 downwards.
TGGAAGGCGTGGAGCGACGAACGTGTGGAGATCGCCCCGCCGCGCCACAACCACAGCGAGGCCAACGCCATCAACGACAAGGGTTCGGTCGCAGGCACGGTGGGGAACTGGGGGCGCGGCACGCAGGACCGATTCCCGTTCTTCTGGACGGCGGAGGGAGGACTGGTCCTCATCCCCGTCCCGGACGGAAGCACCTGGGCCTCCGCCACCGACATCAACAACAACGACGAGGTGGTGGGCTGGTCGCGCGACAGCGTCACCGGCAGCTCGCACGCCTGGGTCTGGCGGCGCGAGACGGGGACGGAGCGGCTCCCCGAAATAGGCCAGGCGAGCAGCACCGCGCTGGCGATCAACGACTGGGGCGACATCATCGGCATGGTAGGCGACCAGCCGGTCGTTTGGACCTGGCCCGAGAACGCGCACCGCTGGCGCTGAGCGGCCGCCACGAACTCTCTCTGGATGTACGGGCTGGCTTCCGAGAGGGGGGCCGGCCCGTTCGACATCCTGCGCGGAGAACTCGTTCTGGCCCATCCGTACTGACACGCACATTCGTGACAGTTTCGGCATGCGATCTGCCGAGGAAAACAGGTGGTTCCTGCTTCCTGGGAGCCCTGGAGCATCTCACTGGCTTGCGGGAGCTTGTGATGAAACGCTTTACCCTCGCGCTGGCTGCCGGCGTATCGCTGGCGGCGTGCGCGGACAGCCCGGTGGATTCCGGGAACGAGGCCGCCTGCAACGCGAAAACGCGATTGGCGCCGTCGATGTCGTTCGCGGCTGCGCCGGCGCGGTCCGCGCTGCTGGAGAGCCCGCGCACCGTGATCGTGATCCCCATCACCCCGGTGGCGGTCACCAACGATGCGGTCGTCGCAGGAACGGATGCGTCGGGCGCGGCCACGTGGAGCAAGGCCACGGGCGTCCGCCGGCTCGGCGGTCTCGCCACGGTGGGCGACCGCAACCCGGCCGGGCAGGCGGTCGGCACCACCCCCGCGAAGCTGGTGCGGCGCGACACCGACGGGACGATGGCGGAGATCGGCGACGCGCCGAGCACCGCCGGGTACGGGATCAACTCGGAGGGGTGGGTGGTCGGACAGCAGGCGGGCCGTGCGTTCTTCTGGACGATCTGCTTCGGCCTCAAGCCGCTCCGCCAGCCCCCCCTCGACCCCCAGGATGGGAGAGTGACGAGCGTGGCCGCGGACATCAACACCCGGGGCGACGTGGTGGGCTACAGCGACGTGATGTTTCGCTACACTCCGAATAAGAGGGTACTGGCGACGGTCTGGAAGGCGTGGAGCGATGAGTGGGTGGAGATCAGGCCGACCAGCTACCACAACGGCACCCAGGGCAGCGCCATCAACGACCGGGGCGCGGTGGCGGGTACGCAGGGGAACTGGATGTCGCGCGGGCCGCCGGAGCGGTTCCCCTTCTTCTGGACGGCGGAGGGAGGGCTGGTCCCCATCCCCGTTCCCGAGGGAACCCTCTGGGGCGAGGCCAGCGACATCAACAACCACGACGAGGTGGTGGGCTCGGCCCGCGACATGGTCACCAACCAGCTGCACGCGTGGGTGTGGCGCAAGGAAACCGGCACCGAGCGGCTCCCCGAGATGGGGCAGGCGAGCAGCACGGCGCTGGCGATCAACGACTGGGGCGACATCGTCGGTACGGTGGGCAACCAGCCGGTAGTGTGGACCTGGCCGGAGAACGCGCACCGCTGGCGCTGAGCGGCCCGCTTCCTCAGTTTGCGGCCGGGCCGGCTTCCCATGGGAGCCGGCCCGCTGGTATGGCGGCCTCGCCGCGCCCCGAATCCTCCGAGGTACATCGTGCGGACATCCCATCTCCGGAACGGCGGCCTCCCGTTGCTCGCGCTGGTGCTCCTGGCGGGCTGCGGCGGGCCCCCGGACGGCGTCACCGCACCTCCCGCGGGAGTCCAGCCGGCGTCGTACACGCCGGGGCAGTCGTACTTCGGGCGGAATCGGTACGTGGAGTACATCGCGGGCAACGCGCCCGTCATCCTTTCGGCGCCGCACGGCGGGGATCTGACTCCGGACGAGATCCCGGACCGCACCGCCGAAAGCTGTGGCGGAACCGCCACCGTCGGGCGCGACCTGAACACGCGCGAGCTGGTGGTGGCGATGCAGCGGCGCTACTTCGCGCGCTTCGGCAGCTATCCGCACGTCGTCGTCAACCACCTGCACCGCTCCAGGATGGACGCCAACCGGGAGCTGCTGGAAGCCGCCTGCGGCGACGTGGAGGCGGGCGTGGCGTGGCGCGAGTTCCACGACTTCCTCACCACCGCGCGCAACGCCGTCGTCCGCACGCGCGGCAGGGGGTGGTACATGGACATGCACGGGCACGGGCACCCCTTCCAGCGCCTGGAGCTGGGATACCTGCTCCGGGACGACCAGCTCGACCTCTCCGACGCCAGGCTGGACGCATACAGGGCGTACGAGGACACGTCCAGCATCAGGACCATCTCCGCACAGGCGACGCGGCTCTCCTTTTCCGCGTTGCTGCGCGGGGCCGGCAGCCTGGGCACCCTGTACGCCAGCCGCGGCTTCCCCGCGGTCCCCAGCTCCACCTTTCCGAGCTCGGCGGAGGGCGAGGCATATTTCAGCGGCGGCTACAACACGGCGCGGCACACGTGCGGGGCGGAGGCGGGCCCGCTCGGCGGCGCCACGCACGGCGCCATCTGCGGGGTGCAGATCGAAGCCAACTACACCGGCGTGCGCGACACGCAGGCCAACATGGACCGCTTCGGCGACGTCACCGCCGAGGTGCTGGACAGCTATCTCACGCTGCACTGGGGCCTGGATCTGGACGTCGTACCCTGACGGCATCCCGGCACACGCGAATGCGGAGAGGAGCGGAAGTGGGGCGATCGAACAGGCGTATACTCGTTCTGGCCCATCCGCCCTGATACGCGCATTCGTGACAGTTTCGGCATGCGATCTGCCGGGGGAAACAGGTGGTTCCTGCTTCTGGGAGCCCTGGAGCATCTCACTGGTTTGCAGGAGCTTGTGATGAAACGCTTTACCCTCGCGCTGGCTACCGGCGTGTCGCTGGCGGCGTGCGCGGACAGCCCGGTGGATTCCGGGAACGAGGCCGCCTGCAGCGCGAAAACGCGGCTCGCGCCATCCATGTCGCTCGCGGGTGCGCCGGCGCGCACCCGCCTGTTGGAGAGCCCGCGCACGGTAATCGTGATCCCGATCAAGGCGGTGGCGGTCACCAACGATGCCGTCGTCGCGGGCACCGATGAGTCGGGCGCGGCCACGTGGAGCAAGGCCACGGGGGTCCGGCGGCTTACCGGGCTCACGACGGTCGGGGACTACAGCTCGGCGGGGCAGGCGGTCGGAACCACCCCCGCGAAGCTGGCGCGGCGCGACACCGACGGGACGATGGCGGAGATCGGCGACTCGCCGGGAACCCTCGGGTTCGGGATCAACTCGCTGGGTTGGGTGGTGGGACAGCAGGCGAAGCGCGCGTTCTTTTGGACGACCTGCTTCGGGATGAAGCAGCTCCGCCAGCCGGAACTCGACCCGTACGACGGGAGCGTGACCAGCGTGGCCGTAGACATCAACACGCAGGGCGACGTGGTGGGCTCAACCGACGTGACGCTTCGCTCGAGCGGGAACACCACTCACCGGGCGACGATCTGGAAGGCGTGGAGCAACGAGTGGGTGGAGATCCAGCCGATCGACTACCACCGCGATACGCGGGCGGCTGCCATCAACGACAAGGGCGCGGTGGCGGGTACGCAGGGAAACTACGGGTCGCGCGGTGGACCCCCGGAGCGGTTCCCGTTCATCTGGACGGCGGAGGGCGGACTGGTCCCCATCCCCGTTGCCGTGGGGACCCGCTGGGGCGACGCCAGCGACGTCAACAACATGGACGAGGTGGTGGGCTCCTCGCGCGACACGATCAACGGCCAGCTCCACGCCTGGGTCTGGCGCAAGGAAACGGGCACCGAGCGGCTCCCCGAGATGGGCCAGGCGAGCAGCACCGCGGTCGCGATCAACGACTGGGGCGACATCATCGGCACGGTGGGCAACCAGCCGGTGGTGTGGACCTGGCCGGAAAACGCGCACCGCTGGCGCTGAGCGGTCGCGACAACCGGCAATCTCACACAGAGACACAGAGCCACAGAGAGAACCGCCAAGGGTTTTTTCTCTGTGGCTTTGCGCTTCCCTCCGTGTCCTCTGTGTGAGGCTTTCTCTTCCGCTGTTATGGACGCCCGCCCGTCACCTCGCGCAGGCGCGTCGCGGCCTGGGGCGTGAGCGACGGCGTCACGGGCAGGTTCTGCGCGCGCTGGAACGCCTTGAGCGCGGTGATCACCTCTTCGTCGAAGGCGCAGAACTGCTGTGTGGTTCGCGTGCCGTGCCCCGCCTTCGCCAGCAGGTTGCGAAGGAGGCAGACGTGCGCCCCGGCCGGCACCGCGAACGCCTGCGACCCGTTCGGGAGGAAGTGGTCCTCGGGGTGGAAGACGGACATCCATACGTTGTACACGCGCTCCAGCTCCAGGATGGGCTCGGGCGCGTCCTCCACGTGCAGGTCGGCGTACACGTCGTCGCCGCCGCCGTAGCCACCGCCCTTCTTTACGATCAGCAGCCCCGCCCCCTGCCGTCCGCGCCGGTCGCCGCCGGCCGCCTGCCCGGCCTTGAGCGCCGCCAGCAGCCGTTCGCCAAAGGGGCGCCCCGCCGCCTCCGCGCGCCGGAACGCGCTCGCCATGGAGTCCACCACCTCGGGGCCGGTGAGGATGTTTCCCTGCACGCTGAAATGGTCGCCGGTGCGGTGCCCGGCCCACGCCTGCGCGCTGTCGCCGGTGAAGGCGGCGGTGCGGCAGCGGGCGTCCATCACCGCGAACTGGCGCCGCGCGATCCCCGGGTCGGTGCGCCTGAACTCGGCCACCACCTCGTCCGGCGAACGCCCCTGCCGCATCAGCTCCAGCCCGCGCCGCTTGAACGCCACGTTCGCCGCCGCCTGCGATGCGATGGCGCCCACCTCCGCCTCCGCCGCCGGCACGATGGAGCCCGCCCCCACCACGCGCGACTGCACGGCGACCCCCAGGAAGCCGTTCTGCGGGTCGCAGGCCACAATGCTGAAGGTGGAGAGCGACGGCGTCTGCGCCGCCGCGCCGCCAGCCATCACGATGCCGGCGCACGCCGCGCACACCGCCGAGCGGATGCTACTCATGATCCTTTTCCAGTTGAAGGAAACGCTACTCTTCGCCTCGCGCCTCTTTCTGGGCGATCTCGCGCCGGCGTGCGTCCAGCAGCGGCGTCTTCCGCTTCTTCCGGTGCCCCGCACTGACGGCCTGAGCCGCCGATGACGACGGCTGCTTGCTGGACGAATGCGAGCGCTTGCCGCCGCCCTTCCCGCGCTGCGACGGCTGCGGCTGGACCTCCTCGCCGCCCGTCTCGTCCACCATGCGGCGCGCGCCTTTCTTGGGCTCGATCCCACTCCCCTTGCGCACCGCCCACGTCTGCGTGAACTCGGCGCCGAAGAGGAGGATCATCGACGAGTAGTAGACCCAAACCAGGAGCACCGCTAGGGAAGCCGCGGCGCCGAAGCCCTGGCCGGGGTCGCTGCGCCCCAGGTACAGCCCGATCCCGAACTTGCCCACCGTGAAGAGCGCCGCGGTGAAGAACGCCCCCACCCACACGTCCTTCCACGCGATCTTGCCGTCCGGCAGGAACTTGAACATGGCGGCGAAGAGCAGCGTCACCACCACCAGCGAGAGGGCCAGGTCCAGCACGGCCTGCACGATCGTCCCCAGCCCTCCCAGCATGCTCCCCAGCGCGCTCCCCGCCGCCGAGATGAACGCGCTCAGCGCCAGCGACACCAGCAGCATGAAGGCGATCCCCATGATCATCCCCAGCGACAACACGCGCTTGAAGATGAAGTTCTTGATCCCGCCCGCCTTGGGGTCCGGCTCCACCTCCCATGCGCGGTTGAGGGCGCTCTGCAATTGCATGAACGCCCCCGTCGCGCCGAAGATCAGCGCCGCCGTGCTCAGTACCGACGACAGCCCCTTCCCCTGCTTCTCGTCCGCCGCGCCGATCATCGCGGACACCTGGTTGGCGGTGTCCTGCCCGATCATCCCGGCGAACTGCTCCTGGATGGTGCGGCGGACGGTCTCCGCGTCCACGAAGATGCTCGCCACCAGGATGATGAGGAGAAGGAGCGGCGCCAGCGCGAAGACGATGTAGTACGAGAGCGACGCCGCGCGCATGGCGCACTCGTCGTCGCCGAACTCCTTGAACGTCTGCTTCATGAAGCCGAGCGCTCCGGCGGCTTCTACCTTCGTGGCTGCCATGGCTTCACCGATGGAGTGAGTGCGCGTCCGCGCCCTTGTGCGCGAGTCGAGAGCCGCGCCCTTTGCAAGCGTGGTTCCACCGCCGCATCAACCCTGTCGAACCTTCATCAGCACCGCGATCGCCATCCCGAGCAGCACCAGCAGCACGATGACGGCGATCAGCACGGGCGTGCGGGCGCGCGACCGTTCGGCGGCCTTGCGCTCGTCGAGCCAGAAGAGCCCCGGCTCCGCCTCGCGCACGATGCCGCGGTTGGTGAGCGCGCGGAGCGCCATGCTTTCGGGGAGATCCAGATCCTTGAGCGTCCGCGCCTTCTCCGGAGCCGTGGCGTCCGCCGTGCGAAAGGCTTCGAAGGCGTGCCGCTCCGCCTGCGCCTGCGCGGCAAGAATGGCGACGATCGCTCCGTTGGTGGCCATGCAGCTTCCCCTTCTGTAAGAACAAAGAGCCTCGCGCCACTGTGCGCGAGGCTCCCCTCTGGAGCGAAAGCCGTACCCGTGGAGAACTGCAACTGCGGGCCTCACGCAGAGCCACAGAGGGCAAAGCAAGAACAACGGAAAGTGTTTTCTCTGTGGCTTGCCGGTCCCCTCGCTCACGCCACCGCAGGCACCCTCACCTCGACGGTGAACCCCGCGTGCGCAAGCATGTTGACCAGCGAATCGATCGAGAACTGGTCGATCTTGCCGTGCACCAGCTCGTTATCCGCGGCTGCGACACCCCGAACAGCCGCGCCGCGTCCCGCTGCTTCAGCCCTCGCGCCTCAATCACGCGGTGGATCTCCATCATTAGCCTGGAGCGGATCTTCAGGTTCTCGGCTTCCTCTCCAACAAAGCCAAGATCCGCAAAGACGTTCCCACCCACCGGCGTGATGTGCTGAATGACCATCTTGGAGACCTCGTCGCGGAAAGCGGGGTTATCGCAGGTAATATCCCGCGCGTGCGGCGGCGCGAGCCATCCCGGCGAACTCCGCAGCATCGCCTGTGCACTCCTCCAGAAGCGTCTTCGCCTTCTCGACCAAGATTATCAGTTCTGCCGAGGCAGTCGGCTCCATCTCCACCAGTTCGGCTAGTATCTGCAACTGTTTCAGACGATCCCGTCGCCGTTCGTTCAGAATTTCGCGGTCCAGCCCTAGTGCTTCAATGGTCGCTTTTCCGGCACGACTTCCACCCACCGGGAAGGGGATCTCGTACCTGAAGGAGATGTGCTCCTCCGGGTCCTGCTCGGCAGGGTTGATGAACAGCGGTTCTTCCCGCGCGACGTCGTCCCGATGAGAACGGGCTCGTTTTGATGCGTCAGCGAGTGGGAAGAGGCTGCGCTTGAACCGCTGGTTGCAGATGGAGCAGCAGAGCAGGAGGTTGCTCCACTCGTATGCCAGCCAGTAGTAGCCGGGCCCTTCGATCCGCTGTCCTTTCCCCTGACTAAAACCCGCCTTCGGCCGGTAGTGCTCCACATCACCGTCCATCCCCGTCTTCGACTCGCAAAAGCAGCACTTGGCGTGCTGCGCAATGACGAGCGCCCGCTTCACCGTGGAGTGGCCGTACAGTGCGCCGTCGAAGTCGAACTTCTGTCTGCGCGCGTCGTATTCGTCCGGCGCGGCATCGTACGCGCCCACGATTGCGTCGCGCTTCTGCGTGCCGCGCGTAGCAAGCACGCGCGGCACGGCCGGGGGCCGGTCGATGCGGATCAACGTCCGGTCGTGCCTTCCCGCTTCAGAACTTCCGCGGCCTGGCGGATCACGTCCATTGCCTCGATGTCCGCCACCGACTCGCCGGCAGGCAGATCACCGATCTCCGATTCCAGCTTCTTGAGCCGGCTCTCGTCCCTCTTCGTCAGCTTCGCTTTCCCCAGCAACTTCGCACGTTGCGCAAGAAGCTCGTCGTACTCCGGCGGTCGCGCCGTCTCCAGCCCGAACAGATCGCTCGTGAGCACCTGATCGATGCGCCACCCGCGGATTGCCTCCACATCGTTGTCGATGACGACGTGGTCTCCCTCGCGCCGCAGCAGGACAATGTTAGCGTCCGTCGCCGCCTGCACGATCAGCGGGCTGTGCGCCGTAACGATGAACTGCGTATTCGGGAACCGCTCCGTAAGGTATGAGATCAGCGACCGTTGCCACTTCGGATGTAAGTGCAGGTCGATCTCGTCTACGAGAACGATTGCGGGCTCGGCCAGCGGGTTCTCACTCCCCTGGTACCGCTCAAACATCCTGTAGGCGAAGTCCACAATCCAGGCAACCAGCGCGCGGTACCCGAGGCTCAGGTCGGAGATGTTGACCCAACCGTATGGAACTTCAACCTCTACGCGCGGCCTCCTGCCGATTTCGGTTGGGCGGACAAAACGTATGTCTGATACTTCAGGTAGCAGGTTGATCAGAACTTCGATCAACTGATCACGTCGTGCACGGGCTTGTTCTCGGACAGGCGAGTCCACAAGTGCATTGTAATCAGACTGGAGTAGCCATTCCTCCGCGTTGAGGAGGCTCACGTCATCTGAGAACAGTGAGACGGTGCTATCGTCCGGTTCTTGCTCGGATAACGCAACCGCTCCCATCCTACGCGTTGCTCCGTAACCGTAGCAGATCAGACGGTCAAGATTCTGGAAGCTGCCGGTAGTGTTGATGTTTCCGTGTGGGTCAGGCCCAATCACAAACGAAAGTGCTTCGACGGTACGTTGGGTGCTTACATGCTGCAATGTACCTCCCAGCGAAATCTGCACTCCTGCGAGGCTACGGGAACTCTCACGTGTTCCATAGCGTCGAGCTTCTAGGAAGTAGCCGGTGTTATATGCACGCGGGAACCAGGCGTGGCGCAATAGATTTTCGCCTTCAGCTTCGTCGTGGAACACCTCGCCAACAGATTGGAATTCGGCAAGCGACTGGAGAAGCGTTGTCTTTCCTACACCGTTGTCTCCCAAGATCACAGTCCATCGCGCCGGCAATCCACCCAACGACAAGTCTAGCACCTGTTTCGTACCGAAGCTGCGGATATTCTCAATTTCAAGACCTACAAAATAAGCGGGAAGTGCGGAAGGGGTGTTCGAAGCGCCTTGACTAAGCTGTTGCGCCTGCCGAGTGGGCGGGCTCGTGGATGGTCCACTCAAGGAAGTAGCTTTTCTGGTCACGTGGATTCGTCGTTAATCGTTGGCGTTGCGAGACAGTCTACAATCACCTCAGGCTGATAGCCATGGGGAATCTGTGTCACTCCCCTGTACACAAGCGCGTACCCCGCCTGCGTGCGCTCAGAAGTCGTGGACCGCCGTGGCGGCGGAAGGCGGAGAAGTATCCACCGCTCCCCAGCAACTACATGGCTCACCCCGAGCCACAGAGCCACAGAGAAGACTGCAAGAAGCTTAAGTTGCGCCTTGCAGTTCCCTCTGCGTTCTCTGTGTGAGGCTGTTGTAGTCGCTACGCGAACAGGTCCTGGCCGAACTGGAAGCCCCCGCCCTTGCCCTTCGACTTGGGCTCGGGCCGCGCGCGGGCGTAGCCCTGCTCGGCGCGCGAGATCCGGCGGTGGGCGGCGAGGCCCTCCAGCAGCAGCTCGGCGGCGGCGACGGTGGTGCCGGGGTCCTCGCGGCGGTACATCCCCACCTCCTCCAGCGCCTCCACCAGCCCCGGCACGCCGCCCAGCCCCCCCAGCGCCGCCTCCGCCGACGCGCTGTCCGACACCTGGAGCACGCCGCCGCGGTCGAAGTGCTCCACGATGGTGTCCATCGAGTCCACTTCCCACACCTGGTCGAAGAGCTCGCGCGCGGCGGCTGCGATCAGGTCCCTTGCGATCGTCTCGGAGCCCTGCAGCTCGCCCTCGTACTCCAGCTCCATCTTTCCCGTGATGGAGGGGAGCGCGGCGTACACGTCGGCCACGCGCGGCACGACGGCCGTCTCGCCGGCGAGGAGGGCACGGCGCTCGGCGTTGGATACGGCGGTCTCCATCACCGAGATGGGCATGCGCTGCGAGACGCCGCTGCGCCGGTCGATGCGCTTGTCGTCGCGGGCCAGGAAGGCGATGCGCTCCACCAGCTCCGCCACGAAGGGCGGCACCGACACCGGCACCCCGTCGCGCTCGATCTGCGCCTCCTGAGCGGTGATCGTCATCGCCTCCTCCGGCGAGCGCGGGTAGTGCGTCAGGATCTCGGCGCCGATGCGGTCCTTGAGCGGCGTGATGATCTTGCCGCGCGCCGTGTAGTCCTCGGGGTTGGCGCTGAATACCAGGAGCACGTCCAGCGGCAGGCGCACCGGGTAGCCCTTGATCTGGATGTCGCCTTCCTGGAGCACGTTGAAGAGCCCCACCTGCACCTTTCCGCTCAGGTCCGGCAGCTCGTTGAGCGCAAAGATGCCGCGGTTGGCGCGCGGCAGCAGGCCGTAGTTGATCGACAGCTCGTCCGACAGGAGGTGCCCGCCGCGGGCGGCGCGGATGGGGTCCATGTCGCCGATCAGGTCGGCCACGGTGACGTCCGGGGTGGCGAGCTTTTCCACGTAGCGCGCGTCGCGGCCCAGCCATGCGATGGGCGCATCGTCGCCCGCCTCCTCCACCAGCAGGCGCCCGGCGCGCGAGATGGGGCGCAGCGGGTCGTCGTTGGTCTCGGTGCCGGCCAGCACGGGGAGCGCCTCGTCCAGCAGCGAGGTGAGCTGGCGGAGGATGCGGCTCTTGGCCTGCCCGCGCAGCCCCAGCAGGATGAAGTTCTGCCGCGCCAGCACCGCGTTGCACAGCGCGGGGACCACGGTGTCCTCGTAGCCCACGATGCCGGGGAATATGGTGCCGCCCGCGCGCAGCCGGGCAATCAGGTTCTCGCGCATCTCCGCTTTCACGGAGCGTGTGCGGTATCCGGCCTCGCGGAGCGCGCCGAGCGTGGTGGGACGCTGGTCCATGGATCGATTCCTGGGTTTGGACGACGGACGGAAACAGAAGTGCGTTAGTGCGTACGGGGCTTCCCCGCCTTTTGTCATCCCGAGCGAAGCGCTTCTCCGTCCTTATCCATGCGCCATGCTGCGGCGCGGAACGAAGGATCTACTGCGCGTGCCGAGGGGCTTGGCCGCGTTGCGCCGTCCTCTTGCCTCGCCGGCTAGATCCGTTCGGTCGCCGCAGGAGTACGGCCTGGGCGGCTCCCTCAGGATGACAGGAACCCGCGCCAACACACTCACGTACTCACGCACTTCCCCTCACGGCACCTCGATCGCCACGCCGTCCGGGTGGCGGCGCATGCGCGGGGTGATGGCGGGGATTTCGGCGTCGCGAAAGGCGGCCAGTGCATCGTCCGCGGAGGCGAACTCAGCCAGGCGGCGCAACGTGTGGACGGTCGGCGGCAGCATCTTCATCTCGCCGCGCTCAAAGCGCTCCACGACTTCCGCGGGGCCGCACCAGAGGGCGTCGGTCATCTCCTCGCCGTGGGCGTCGCACTCGGCGCCTGCGGGGGCCAGGGCCAGGAAGAAGCGCGTGTCGTAGCGGCGCGGCTCAGGGAGCGGGGTGATCCAGTGCGCCAGGTACGCCAGCGAGTCGCCCGCCAGACGCACGCCGTTTCCCACCGCGAGCTGCCGCAGCGTCGCCACGCCATCCAGCAGCGCGCGCCGGGCAACCGAGAGCGCGCCCGCGTCGTCGATGCGCGAGGGGGCGGCGGGGTCGGCGCGGGCCAGGAGGATCCCCGTCTCCTCAAAGGACTCGCGCAGGGCGGCGGCCACGAAGCCCAGCGCCTCCTCCGGCGTCTCCGTGCCCAGGCGCGCGGCCCACTCGCCGGGGGTGGGGCCGTCCAGGTGGTCGGCCAGCGAGAGCTCGCGGTCCGCCTTGTCCACCACCCCGCCGGGAAAGACCCACGCATCCGCCGCGAAGCCGCTCCTGCCGTGGCGGCGCAGAAGGAGCACCTGCGGCCCCGCTCCGCCCTCGCGCAGCAGCGCCACGGTGGCGGCGGGGCGGGCGGGGGCGGGGATCAGCGATTCGTCGTCCACGCGCTCCGCGAAGCCCGGGGGCAGGCTCGCCTCCGGGATCAGGAAGAGGTTGGGGTCGTCGGTGGCGCGGCGCGCGGCCGAAGCGGCGGTCGGGCGGTTGGGCTCGGAGGGCACGGCGTTCCGGTCAAGAGTTGTCCCGCTCCTGCCGCAACGATAGTGCCCCGCGGATTTGGAGGGCAAACTTGACTGCAGCCTCACACAGAGACGCAGAGGGAACCGCAAGAGGAAAGAAGAGGGTTTCGGATGATTCTTCCGTGCCTTTTCCGTTCCCTCCGTGTTCTCTGTGTGAAACGGCCGTTCGGGTATTCGAAAGTGTTTGCGAAGCGGGCCGCGCGTGCTATTCTTCATGCACACAACCGCTTACAGGAAGTGCCCGTGTCGATGCTGGCAATCGGCCCGCATCCCCCCGAGCCGCTCGCCCCTTGTCCGCCTCCACGCCGCCGCTCCACGGCTACACCTTTCTCTCCCCCGCCGAAGGGGTGCGCACGCTCCGGGAGAGCGACGCGTACTTCCGCTCGCTGGTGGAGAACGCGCGCGACGTCATCCACGTGATCAACGAGGACGGCACCACGCGCTACATCACCCCGTCGGTGAAGCGGCTGCTGGGGTTCTCGCCGGAGGAGCTGATCGGGCGGATGGCGCTGGACCTGGTGCACCCCGACGACCGCGAGAGCGCCATGGCCGCCCTGCGGCTGGACCGCTACGCCCCCGGCGCGGGGCGCGGGCTGGAGTTCCGCGTGGGGCACCGCGACGGGAGCTGGCGGATCTTCGAGGGGGTGGGCACCAACCTGCTGGACGACCCCACCGTGCGCGGCGTCATCGTCAACTCGCGCGACGTCACCGGGCGCAAGCGGGCGGAGGAGGAGAGCGCGCGCCTTGCCGCCTTCCCGCGCGCCACCCCCTCGCCGATCCTGGAGTGCGACGCGTTGGGGGAGGTGCGCTACGCCAACCCCGCCGTCGAGCGCGCCATCATCGAGCTGGGGGTGGAGGGGCCGCACCACCTCCTTCCCGAAGACCACGTGGCCATCGTGCGCCGCGCGCTGGAGACGGGGGTGGGGGTGCGCGACGTGGAGGTGGGGGTGGCCGGGCGCGTGCTGGCGTGGCTCTACAACCCGCAGCCGGCGCTGGGCACGGTGCACCTCTTCGGCGAGGACGTCACCGAGCGCAAGCAGAGCGAGGCGCGCCTCTTTCACGACGCCATGCACGATGCGCTGACGGGGCTCCCCAACCGCCCCTTCTTCATGCAGCGCCTGGCCGCCGCCCTGGTGCGCCACCGCCGCGGCGAGACGCCGGCGCCGGCCGTCCTCTTTCTGGACCTCGACCGCTTCAAGGTGGTCAACGACTCGCTCGGCCATCACGTGGGCGACGAGCTGCTGGTGGCCGTCTCGGGGCGGCTGAAGGGGTGCCTGCGCGAGAGCGACACCGTGGCCCGCTTCGGCGGCGACGAGTTCGCGGTGCTGCTGGAGGAGCTGGAGGACTCCGCCCACGCCGTGATGGTGGCGGAGCGGATCGCGGCGGCGGTGGCGGCGCCCGTCAACCTGAGCGGCTACGAGGTGTTCACCGCCGCCAGCATCGGCATCGCGCTGGGCGAGGCGGGGCACGACCGGCCGGAGTACCTGCTGCGAAACGCGGACATGGCGATGTACCGCGCCAAGGGATCCGGCGGCGCGCGCTGCGAGGTGTTCGACCGCGCCATGCACGCCCGCGCCCTGGCCCGCCTGCAGATGGAGACCGACCTGCGCCGCGCGCTGGCCCGCGGCGAGTTCGTGCTCCACTACCAGCCCATCGTGGCGCTGGCGACGGGGCGGATGGTCGGCGTGGAGGCGCTCTGCCGCTGGGTGCACCCCGAGCAGGGGATGATTCCGCCGAGCGACTTCATCGGCACGGCCGAGGAGACGGGGATCATCGTGCCGCTGGGGGAGTGGGTGCTGGAGGAGGCGTGCGAGCGGCTGGCGGAGTGGCGGCGCGAGTTCGACCACGCGCGCATCGCGATGAGCGTCAACCTCAGCGCCCGCCAGTTCGCGCACCCGGGGCTGGTGGGCCACATCCGCCGTACCCTGGCCAACACCGGGCTGGACGCGCGCCACCTGAAGCTGGAGCTCACCGAGAGCGTGCTGATGGAGGGTGGCGGCACGGCCGCGGCGATGCTGCAGCAGCTCCAGGCGCTGGGGATCGACCTGCAGCTGGACGACTTCGGCACGGGGTACTCGTCGCTGGCGTACCTGCACCGCTTTCCCATCGGCGCGCTCAAGATCGACCGCTCCTTTGTGAGCCGCATGCACCCCGAGAACGCCACCGCGCAGCTCGTCCGCACTATCGCCGGGATGGCCAAGGGCCTCGACCTCGCCGTCACCGCCGAGGGTGTGGAGACGCCCGTGCAGCTCGCGCAGGTCCGCGACATCGGCTGCGACTTCGCCCAGGGCTTCCTCCTCTCGCCGCCCCTCCCCGAGAACGAGATGCGCGCGCTGCTGGCGAGCGATCCGCGATGGTGAGGGGCGGGCCCCCTCCCCCGCTCGTCACCTCGCGGCCCCTCCCCCAATAACTACCTGGGGGAGCGGCGTACGCACAGATTTGCGCGGGTCGCGGATGCCCGTGCCCGACGCCTGCTCCGCCGCCCGCCGCGCACATCATCATCCGTAGGGGCGGCCCCACGTGGCCGCCCGTGCCCGACCCTGCGTCCGCCCTCCGCGTAACGCACCGATACCTGTAGGGGCAGACCTGCGTGTCTGCCCACCCTCTTCGCCTCGCAGACCTCCGCGGTCAGACCGGTTCGGTGCGGATCCACGTCTGGGCAGTGCGCACCGTCCCCTCGAACACCTCCTCGCGCGTGTCATCCAGAACGTAGCCGAGCCTGCGCGGCACGGCGGCGCTGCGCTCGTTGAGGACGTCGCAGCGGATCTCGACGCGAGTCGCACCCAGCTCAGTCAGTGCGCGGTTGGTGAGGATGCGCGTGGCTTCGGTGGCGATACCCTGGCCCACCGCGCTTTCGCACAGCCAGAAGCCGATCTCCATCGATCCCGCCGCGTCGCCCCGGTGCAGGCCGATCGCGCCCAGCACACGAGCCTCGTCCGGGGAGAAGATCCCGAACTGCCACTCCTCGCCGCGCACGAACTTCTCGCGTGCGTCGCGGATGTGCTCGATGAGTGCATCCAGCGGGCGCGGCTCGTCGCGGGCCCAGGGCATGAAGCGGCGCAGGTGATGCAGGTTGCGGTCGATCGCCTCCCGGAACCGCGGCGCATCCGCCTCCTCGCGGCAGCGGAGCACGAAGCGCGGGTGCTCGATGCGTTCCTCCACGCGGAGCACTCCGGGCGTCAAATCCCCCCGCCCATCCGCAGGTGCAGCCGGAACCCGCCGCCGCCTAGCCCCCGCGCCAGGTCCACGCGCACCAGGTTGTCCAGGAGCGCCACGCCGAGTCCGATGCCGCGCAGCGGGCGCGCATCCCACAGGTCCGCGCCGTCGCCCGCCCAGCCGGCGTCGCCAAAGAGGGAGAGGCGCATCATGGGGGCGCCGCGGGTGATCTCGCCTCGAGCGAGCCAGAGCGTCTCGCCGCGCATGGACGCGGCGTCGTGGCCGCGCACCGTGGTGGCGCCGCCGATCTGCCAGAGGCGCTGCACCGGCACCTCGCCGAACCCCGTGCCCCCCGCCAGCGACAGCCCGTATCCCAGGCCGCCCCCGATCGGCCCCTCCGCGTCGAGCCGCAGCAGCGGGCGCCCGAAGGTGGCGCCGCCCGTCTCGCCGTGGAGCTCCAGCTCGGCGCGGGTGCGCAGGCGCGAGGGGTCGTCGCCGCGGGAGGCGCGGAGGCGAAAGGTGGCGCCGGCCTGGTCGAGCGTCTCGGCCAGGACGTTGTCGCGCGCGTCGAATTCGCCGTCGAAGGCGCCGCGCAGGCTCACGTCGGTGCGGGCACGGACGCCCCGCTGGTGCTCGGCGAAGAGGCGCACATCCCAGCGCTGGCGCCGCGTGGCCGCCGGGGACACGCGCAGCTCGGCACCGGTCGCGCGGAAGTAGTCGTTCTCGTCGCGTCCCAGCAGGAGGGCGCTGGCCGAGCTGGCGAGGGAGAAGGGCTGCGACGACACCGCCACCGCCTCCAAGCCGCGGTACGCCGCCACCTCGGTGCGCAGCGCGGCCGTGGAGTGGATACCCGCCAGGCGCGCCCCGATCTCGCCCGTCGTCCCGGCGCGCAGCTCCCCGCGCAGCTCCGCGGGGCCCAGCGGCAAGCTGGCCCGGGCTCCCAGAGAAAGCCCCTCCACCCGGTTGAAGCGGATCAGCTCCGGGCTCAGCAGCCGCACGCCCGGCCTGCCGACGCTCCACGGCGTGCCCGGCAGGTCGCGCACCAGATCGGTGAGGGTGCGCAGCTCCTGCTCGCTGACGGCCCCCTCATTCTCGTCGTAGATCCCCGCGGGGAAGGCGGGGCCGCTCACCAGGTCCGTCCCCGGCGCGCGCGTCACGACGAACGACTGGGTGCACTGCGGCGCGCCCGTGCTGTCCACCGCCGTGCTGTCGCTCTTCGCGGTATCGCCGGCCGCCATGCGGGCCATCTGCCGGTCCCACGCGGCCTCCCAGCTGGAGTCGCTCTGCACGCTGGTGCCGATGTTGATGCTCCCCTTGATCTGCCGCCGGCATCGCGGCGGCGTGGCGGCGACGCCCTCGGGCGCGCTCTGGCGGGTGGGAGCGGCGGCCAGCGTGTCCCCCGTCACCTGGTATCCCTCGTAGGTGCGCTCGTACGAGAGGGGAAAGCGGCGCCCGGAGAAGTGCGCCACGCCGCGCGCGGCCACGCTGCGCGGCAGCCACCAGCGCCGGTCCCACAGCCCGTAGTCGATCGCAACGTAGTCCAGCTCGGCCCCCGCCTCGGGCATGATGACGGTGACGCCGGGCTTGACGCTGGAAAATGGGCGGCTCTGCCGGAACCCGGCGCGCACCACCGCGTGCGTCTCCGAGTCCAGCCAGAAGGAGCCGTTGATGAGGTGCGGATCGGCGCGGCGCGCGGCGATGCGCAGCTCCAGGATGCGCACGCCGCGCCCGTTGGGTAGGCGGATGGAGAGGCTGTCGCCGCTGGAGTAGCGGTAGTGCGCCTCGCTCCCCGCGGCCAGCGGGTTGCGGATCACGGTGGAGTCGAAGCGGAGGAGCATCTCCGGATCGGCCGGATCGAAGGCGATCACCATCGCGGCCCCGGCGATGTTGTCGGGCGAGAGGCGCTGCGCCCCCACGCGCACGGCCGGGATCGCCTCGCGCGCGCCGATCACCTCCACGCGTACCGTGTCGCGGCTCCAGTCTATGCGCGACGCCGTCTCCCGCCGGAAGAGGAGCTTCTCGATCCCCATCACCGACATCCGCGCCGAGATGCGCTCCCGCGCCGTCACCTGGTAGCCCGTGATGCGCGTGTCGACCACCGCCCGCCGCGCCCGGGCCAGCCTCACCAGCTCGCGTGCGCGGGGGTCGCGGTAGGCGTCGTCCTGCGCGGCGGCGGGAAGGGCGCAGAGAAGGAGAGCGAAAACGGCTGCGGAGCGCATGCGGAGGTGGGGCCGAGGAGGGGATGAACTGCCACCGCCGTGTACGTCATCGAGCGCCGCGGAGTTCCAGGAGCCGACGTGCATCCAAGAAAAAGGCCTCACACAGAGGCACGGAGGGGGAAAGCAAGAACGGTTTCTTTCCGTTCTCCTTTCCTTTACCTCTGTGTCTCTGTGTGAGGCCAGCAGTTCCCCGCGGTTACTGCCCCTGACGCCCCGACGCGAGGTCGCGCACCGCGCCGGCCAGCATCCGCACCTTGGCGGCGTCCGACGACCCCGCCGCGTAGCCGCTGATCTGCCCCGCGAGCGTGGTCAGAGCCGTGCGGCGGCGCGCGGCGGGCGCGCGCTCGGCGGTGGTGAGCGCCTGGCGGATCGTGCCCAGCCGCGCCGCCGTAAGCCCGCGCGAGCGCTCGAGCTGGTCCGCGTAGGCGCGGGCGAGCGCGAACGACGCCGGCCACACCATCTTCGGCTGGCCCTGCGGGTTCAGGTAGTCCACGCGCACCGTCTTGGCCGCGTCGATCTCGTTCTGCGAGAGCAGCGCGCTGGGCGTCAGCTCCATGATGTCCAGCCCGCGCGAGATCTCCGAGCTGACGATCACGCCGTTGTACCAGTACGCCGACCAGGTGCCGCCGTTGCCCATGCGGGTGGCATCCACCGGGCCGCGGTCGAAGAAGGCGATCTCCATCGGCCGCCTGCCGTCCGTCCAGTCGAAGACCGACACGCCGCCCTGGTACCACGACTGCACCATCACGTCGCGCCCCGGAATGGGGATCAGCGAGCCGTTGTGGGCCACGCAGTTCTCCTGCGCGGTCTGCGGCGCCGGGAGCTTGTAGTAGCTCTGGAACTGCATCTCGCGGCGGGCGTTCACGCTGAAGATGGCGTTGGCGCCCCACGCGCGCGGGTCGCTGGCGCGGCACTTGGCCTGGCCGCCGCCGCCCCACTCGTCGCTGAACAGCACCTTGGTGGCGTCGTTGTTGAACGTCGCCGAGTGCCAGTACGAGAAGTTGGAGTCCGCCACGGCGGTGAGCCGCACCGGGTTCGCCGGGTTGCGGATGTCCAGCAGCAGCCCGTAGCCCTCACAGGCGCCGCCGGCCAGCCCCACCGCGGGGTACACCGTGATGTCGTGGCACTGCGTGGGCCCCGGCCGCGGGCCTGCCCCGGCCTGCTCGCCGATCATGTCGTTGATGATGTTCTGGATGCCGGCGCGCAGCGCGGCGCTGTCCGCGGCCGTGGGCGTGCCGGTGCCGCCGCGAGCCTTCACGATGCTGTCCAGCATGGGCGCCGTCATGCGGGGCGGAAGCGGACGCTCCACCCCTTCGATCATGACCGTGTACGCACCGCGTGCCTTAGCCTCGGCCGTCATGCGGGCCATCTGCGCGGCGTCCTCCGGCGTCTCGCCGTGGCGCGGGGGAGCCACCAGCCCCGTGAAGATGCGCGGCGAGCTTACGATGGCCGCGCGCTCCGGGTTGGCCAGCGGAACGCGGATGACCTCGATGCGAAAGAGCGCCGAGTTCGGATTCTTGTCCGGCGTGTCACTCACGCACCCCGGAAGCTCCTCCGCCGAGCGCACGCCGGCCGAGCCGGAGATGTAGACGTACACGTTCTGCGGATCGCGCGGGTCGGCGAGCACCGTGTGCGTGTGCGAGCCGCGGCACGTCTGCACGTTGCCCACGTTGCGCGGGTTGTTGATGTCGGTGATGTCGAAGATGCGCAGCCCGCGCAGCCGGTCCTTGCTGACCGGCGCCGGCACGCCCTGGCCGCCGCAGTCGAGGCGCCCGGTGAGCCCCTCGCCCGAGACGAAGAGGAGGTTTTTGTACACCGACACGTCGCTCTGCGACGCCGGGCAGAAGAACTCCTTGGCCAGCGTGGGGCTGCCGGGGTTGGTGATGTCCCAGACCATGAAGCCGTTGTAGTTCCCCTGGATGGCGTACTTGCCGCTGAACGCCAGGTCGGAGTTGGTGCTCTGCGCGAACCTTTCCGGCGGACGGGTCTTGGAGAGGACTCGCATGTTCCACGTCGCCTCGCCGGCGTCGTGCAGGCCGGCGCGAAGGCCCACGCGCGGATCGGGCGAC
This sequence comes from Longimicrobium sp., assembly GCA_036389135.1. Taxonomy (NCBI): domain Bacteria; kingdom Pseudomonadati; phylum Gemmatimonadota; class Longimicrobiia; order Longimicrobiales; family Longimicrobiaceae; genus Longimicrobium; species Longimicrobium sp. The sequence continues at coordinate 3,570 of DASVQP010000062.1, read as the reverse complement.
GGGGCGATGGGCGCGCGGTTGGCGGACCCGGTCGAGGGGCCGCCGTTCTGGGCGAGCGCCGGGGTAAGCGCCGCCAGCGACAGCAGCGCGGCTACGAGCGACCGCTTCAGCGCGGCGCGCGGAGCGGGGGACGGTGATTGCATCGCGTCTTCCTGGATAGGGGCCGAAAGGGACCTGCGCACGGACATCGGTTGGCTCACGGGGTGCCTCCTTCGAAGAGAATCGCGATCAGCATCTGCTGCATCCGCGCGATCTCGGTGATCTGATCGACGTTCACGTCCGATGCGAACTTGAACACCGTCTCGTCCTGCCCGGCGCCGTGCGTGCCGAACAGCTCCTCCACCATGGCGACCGCGCCGCGGTGGTGCTGGATCATGAAGGTGAGAAAGAGCCGGTCGAACTCCGGTCCCCTCGCCTCGTCCAGCTGCTTCATCTGCGCGTCGCTGAGCATCCCAGGCATCTTCATCTGGTGCTCGACGCCGTTCGTGGTCATCGTCATCGTGGCCGACGCGCGCGCCTCCGGCACCGGCTGCTTCCGGTCGCGGAGCCACTGCTGCATCGTGGCGATCTCGTCCTGCTGGGCGTTGATGATGCGCTCGGCCAGCCGGCGCACGGTGGGGTTGGCGCCGTGCGTGGGCGCCAAGCGCGCCATCTCGATGGCCTGCGCGTGGTGCCCGATCATGTGCGACATGAAGTGCACGTCCGCCGCGGTCCACGGCCGGTGCACGCTGTCCGCCGGCACCGCCGCGTGCGTGTGCTGCCCGCCGTGCGAGTGGCCCTGCGCCTCCGCCTGCGCAGCGCCGCCGCAGATCACCGCGCCCAGCAGCAGCGCCAGAGTCCGTCGGGGGGATGATGTAGTCATCTCACTCCTTGGGCGCCGCGAGCCGCGCCCTTCCGGTGGTTGTGCCGAATCATGGATACTAGCTCACTCCCGTGGCCCCGCAAGGCTGTTGCCCGCTCCGTCGTATGCCCTATATTCCAGGGCAGGAGGTGAAATGGAACAAACGAGTCCCCTGGCGAGCCTTTTGGGCTCCGACGCGCGAGCGCGCATCCTCGTCCACTTCGTTGTGTACCCGCGTTCCCGCCTGAGTGTTCGCGCACTGGGGCGGCGCACCGGTGTGGCGGGGAAGAGGTCGCTGCAGATCGAGCTCGACCGGCTAGCCGGCCTGGGGCTCCTGGAGCGCAGCCGGGAGGGCCGGGTCGTGCTCGTGGGGCGCAACCACTCGCATCCGCAGTGGCCCGCGTTGGCCTCGCTGGTGCAGGAGTACGCGCCGGCGCTGATTCTGGAGTCGGTGCTGGCGGACGTTCCCGGCCTGGAAGCCGCGTTCATCTTCGGCTCCTTCGCCCGTGGAGACGCGCGGCCGGACAGCGACATCGACCTCTTCGTGTACGGCGACCGAATCCCGGATGGGGCCGTAGGCAAGGCGCTGCTCGACGCTTCCGTCGTCCTTGACCGTCCCATCGATGCGAAGCGCTACGACTCCCCCACCTTCCGGCGCGACGTGCGGCCCGGCGCCAGCTTCCTGCCGAGCGCGCTGAACGGCCCCAAGCTCTGGCTCCTCGGCTCCCCCGACCGCCTTCCGCCCGCGGAGGCCCTTTTCTCGTGAACGAGAGGATCGACAATCTCCGCGGCATAGGCCGCCTGGTGGACGAGCCCGCGCCGGACGAGGAAGTTATCGGCCTGTGGGTCGGCGCTCTGGATGCGCTCGAGGACGCCTGCCTCTCAGTTCGAACACCGAACCGGCGGCTAACGGCGGCGTACGACGCGGGCCGCACGGCGGCGCTGGCCGTGGTTCGAGCCGCGGACCTGCGCGTGCGCGCCAATAATCATCACGAGGTGACGCTCGCCGCCGCGGGTTTCCTGGTCCAGGGCGCCCTCGAACCCCTCCTCCAGGAGTTCCAGGAACGCAGAATGGACCGTATCCAGATCGAGTACGGCTGGGCGAAGCGCGCCACCGACGAGGAAGTCCGGGATGCGGTATCGCAATCGCGTGCGATCCTGGAGCTTGCCGCTGCATGGATACGCGAGCACCGCCGCTCTGTTGCCGCGGAGATCCAGTTCCCCGGCTGATAGAGCGGGGGAAACAGCATCACACAGAGAACACAGAGGGAACTGCAAGCCGCGGAGAACCCCTTGTATTGGTTCAGCGGAAATCGAACTTTCCGCAAACGCTTGAGAGTTACACTTTCCCCTCGACCGGCGAGTGGCCGGGACCACGAGCAAGGGGAAAGTACGATGCCCAAGGGGCGGCAGCACACGGCGGATGAGAAGTTGAAGATCCTGGAAGAGGCGCGCCAGCCGGGTACCACCGTGGCGGAGGTGCTGCGCCGCCACCATCTGGATGCGACCACGTTTTACCGCTGGGAGCGACAGGCGAAGGACGCGCTGCGGCAAGCGTTCAACGGCGCACCGCGGCGTGATTCGGATGCGAAGGATCGGGAGATCGAGCGCCTGAGGGCAGAGCTGGCGCGCAAGAGCCGGGTGATTGCCGAGGTGGTGGAGGAGAATCTTGGGCTAAAAAAAAGTCTCTGAACCTCGGTGGCCGCACGCGCTTCTCCGCGGAAGAGAAGGCGTCCGTGCTGGCGCTGGTTGAGCGGGCGACGACCCGGACCGGCTGGACGGTCGGGCGAGTGCTCAAGTGCCTGGGGCTGTCAAAGGGGCGCTACTACGAGTGGGCGCGGCGCGCGGCCGCCGACTGCCTGGCGGACCGATCCACGGCAACTGCGTCATCAGGGGGGATTCTCGACGAGGAGAAGCAGGCGGTGATCCGCTACGCCCTGGCGCGCCCGAAGGACGGCTACCGCAGGCTCGCGTGGCAGATGGTGGACGAGGATGTCGCGTACGTGAGCCCATCGAGCGTGTACCGCATCCTGAACGATGCGGACCTGTTGTACCGCTGGAAGCGCGGCCGGGGCGTGGGCGAGCCGCCGCCGAGGCCCGTGCGGCCCCACGAGCGCTGGCACACGGACATCATGTACCTGCGCGTGGAGGGTACCTGGTATTTCCTCGTGACGGTGCTGGACGGCTACAGCCGGTACGTGGTGCATTGGGAGTTGCTGACCTCCATGCGGGCCGCCGACGTGCGGCTGGTGCTCCAGGAGGCGCTGGAGCGCACGGGCGCCAGGCCGCAGGTGGTGAGCGACAACGGGTCGCAGTTCACGGCGGGCGAGTTCAAGGACCTGGTGAAGCGCTTCGAGCTGGAGCATATCCGGATCCGGACTTATCACCCGGAGTCGAACGGGACGCTGGAGCGCTTCCACCGCAGCACGCGCGAGGCGCTGGCCGCGGATGACCTCAACAACTTGGGCAAGGCACGCGAGCTCATCGGCCGCTGGGTGGAGCACTACAACAACAACCGGCTGCACGCGGGCCTGGGATATCTGCCGCCGGCGGAGTACTATCGCGGCGACCCTGACCGGCGCTTCGCGGAGCGGAGGGAGAAGCTTGAGCAGGGCCGCCGCGAACGAGAGCGGCGCCGGAAGGAGCCGATCAAAGCAGCGGCGTGATCACCGGCGAAGGTGTAACTCTCACGAGCAGGCGATTTGTTCGGGAACCGCTGAAGCAGTACA